>NZ_JAQIBD010000002.1:0-300000 GCF_030347965.1 Sulfurovum zhangzhouensis | reverse complement strand
TGATATAGATCCGAAATTTGTGGAAGAGGTGATGAAATCCTCTTCAGAGTTTTCTACACCTGTACAGAAAAAAGCGCTTGAGATATTTGCCTCAAAAGAGAACTTCTTCAAGGCAAGACAGTTTGCAAAAGTTTTTGATATAGAGAATTTCCTAGTAATGCTCAGACGTGTAAATCAGGACGAAGACATGGGTATTTCTCAAGAGATCATCAAAGACTTTATTGATAATATCAATCCAACATGCAGTGATTTTTTACGTATCGCAGAGATCACAAAAAAATTATTTACACCGGATGAGAACCTTGCACTATTCTTTAGTTATCAGTTAAAGAATTCAAAGGCACAGTATGCCTATCTGTATCTTCTTTTCGATTATGAACTGATGGATGAGGTTGGAAAATACCTGGATGAACAAGAAGACTCTGAATTTATGAGATTTAGAGCGCTTTATACACTTAAAAGATCCAATGCCAGATATAAACTGGAAGACATTATTAATATTGATACAATTTGTAGAGAAGCAAAGTATTAAAAGGAATTTATGGCTACTATTGATTTTAGTAAAACACTGTATGCATTAGCACCCCTTGCAGGCTTTACCGACCTGCCTTTCCGTTCGGTTGTAAAGAAGTTTGGTGTTGATCTGACCGTCTCAGAAATGATCAGCTCCAATGCACTGGTTCATCAAAGCAAAAAGACCTACCGAATGGTTGAAAAATCCCCTCTTGAAGATCTTTACAGTATTCAACTTGCCGGTTCTGATCAGGAAGTAATGCGAAAGGCTGTAGAGTATGTTAATACATTGGATGATGTTTCTGTGATCGATCTTAATTGCGGATGTCCTGCACCTAAAATAGTCAATAACCTACAAGGATCATCACTCCTTACAGATCTTGATAAAATGGGAGAGACAATACGTACGATCAAAAAGCATTCTCTCAAGCCATATACTTCAGTAAAAATTCGTATAGGTTTTAATGAAAAAAACCCTATCGAGATTGCAAAGATTTGTGAGGATAACGGTGCCGACTTTATCGCAGTACATGGACGTACACGAGCCGGACGCTACAAAGCTCCTGTAGACTATGATGCGATACGTGATATCAAAAAAGCAGTTTCTATCCCTGTGATCGCAAATGGAGATATTGATTCTCCGGAAAAGGCAAAATGGGTATTGGAACATACCGGGGCTGACGGTATCATGATTGGACGTGCTGCCGTAGGCAGGCCGTGGATATTCCATCAGATCAAGGAGGGGATGGAAGAAGTATCTCCGGCTTTGATCAAAGCAGTAGTATTGGAACATTTTGATCAGATGATTGAACACTATGAAAATTATGGCGCAATTATGTTCCGAAAAAATTTGCATAGTTACTCAAAAGCAGGATTTCAGGGAGCATCGGCATTCAGGAATCTTGTAAATCGTATGGAAGATCCAAAAGAGATGAGAGAGGTCATAGAAGAGTTTTTCTCTCAAGACTATATAAGCCGTCCTCACTGATACAAACCATTGTATATGGCACCTAAATAAAACATGTTATAATCCGAACAAAATTTACGGAGCAAGATAGAGATGATGATGGAACTCATACCTGTAGGGGTACTGATCGGTGCAATGTCTGGTTTTTTCGGTATAGGCGGTGGAACTATACTTGTACCTGTTTTGCTGGCTATGGGGTTCTCGACAAAAGATGCGATCGGTATTTCGATTATGCAGATGGTATTTAGTTCGATCTACGGCTCTTATCTTAACCATAAAAAAGGTTCTCTTATCCTAGGAGAAGGCATACTGGTAGGGTTAGGCGGTTTTATCGGTGGTTTCATCGGTGGATATGTCACCCAGTTCATTGCAGATAGAGTACTTGAATTTTTATTTCTTGCTTTACTTTTATTTGCACTCTTTAGGCTTTTCTTTTCCAAACAGCATGAAGATGACGCACAGACAAGATCGATCAATAGAGCATTGCTATTCCTCATAGGTGTGGTGATAGGTATTTTTGCGATTACTTTGGGAGTAGGTGGGTCGATCGTGTTGACACCGATACTGGTAGGACTTTTACATTATCCAATCAAAAAGGCAGTGAGTGCGGGACTCTTTTTTGTAGTCTTCTCATCTGTGGCAGGTATGTCCAGTCGTCTTGTAACAGGTACAATAGATTTTGAAAATGGTCTGATTATTGCAATTGCTTCACTGGTAGGTGTATGGGGTGGTATATGGCTTAAAGACCATGTACATTCTACACATCATAAGATTGCACTGCTAGTAATGTATGTGATAGCAATTGCTATCCTAGTCGATAAAATGTGGTTTTAATAAGGTAATTAATGTCTAGTATAAAAAATGATACGATACAGGTTTTTGGGGCAAAAGAGAACAATCTTAAAAATATCGATCTTGAAATACCTAAAAACAAGCTAGTGGTTTTTACCGGGATTTCCGGTTCAGGAAAATCTACGTTAGCATTCTCTACACTTTATGCAGAAGGGCAGCGCCGTTATATAGAGTCGCTCTCTTCTTATGCCAGACAGTTCCTCGGTCGTGTAGGAAAACCGGATGTTGATAAGATTGAAGGACTGACACCTGCAATCGCGATCGATCAGAAAACCACCTCAAAAAACCCTCGTTCTACTGTAGGAACGATCACTGAAATCTATGATTATCTTAGATTGCTTTTTGCAAGGGTTGGAAAACAGTACTGTCATGAGTGTGGAAAACCGATCTCTTCAATGTCGGCAAGTGATATCATTGAGGAAGTGCTTAGACTTCCTGATGGCGCTAAATTGGTCATTATGGCACCATTGGTCAAAGAGAAAAAGGGAACCTTTGCCGATATGATCGAATCACTACGGCATAAGGGTTATGTACGTGCAATGATCGATGGTGTGATGGTAAGGCTTGACGATGAGATTGAACTTTCAAAGACCAAAAAACATACGATCAAAGTAGTGATCGATAGAGTTGTGGTCAAAGAAGAAAGTAGAGATCGTATCGGCCAGGATGTTGAAAAAGCACTCAAAGAGAGCTTTGGTGAAGTAGAAATAGAGATATTGAACCATGAAGAGATAGAGTTTGACCGGCAGGATATGCACTATTCTGAACACTTGGCCTGTTTTGATTGTAAACTCAGTTTTGAACCGTTGGAGCCTGTGAGTTTTTCATTTAACTCACCAAAAGGTGCATGTCCTACATGTGATGGGCTTGGTATTCGTTATGCCATTGACCTTAAAAAAGTGATCGATCCGGACCTTAGTATCGATAAGGGTGCCGTTAAGATCATGTACGGTTTTAACAAAAGTTACTATACAAAATTCCTTAATGCTTTTTGTGAACAAAATGATATTGATATCAATGTCCCCTATAGCGAACTTGCAGAATATCAGCAAAAGGCGATCTTATACGGGATAGGCGGTGTGGTAGACTTTACATGGAAGCGCCATAAGCTTAAACGTGAATGGCCCGGTGTCGTTAAGTTTGCTCATGAGATGTTCAAAGACGAAAAGGATCTAAGTGAGTATATGACGGAGAAGGTGTGTGATAAATGTCAGGGACACAGACTCCGCCCTCGCTCACTTGCAGTGAAGATCGAAGGTAAGAATATCGCTGATGTCATTGATATGCCTATTGAAAAGTCCTATACATACTTTGCGGATGAAAAGAGCTTTTCTCATCTTAACGAGCAACAGCGTCTTATTGCCGAGCCGATTTTGAAGGAACTTCATGAAAGGCTTTTTTTCCTTTTTGATGTAGGTCTAGGCTATCTTACACTCAGTCGTGATGCACGTACGATCTCAGGAGGAGAAGCACAGCGTATCCGTATCGCTTCGCAGATCGGATCGGGACTGACTGGGGTCATGTATGTACTTGATGAGCCAAGTATCGGGCTACATGAACGTGATACAATGAAACTGATCAGGACACTGGTGTCTTTGCGTGATAAAGGCAACAGTGTTATCGTGGTTGAACATGACAAAGAGACAATTGCAGCAGCTGACCATATTGTCGATATCGGTCCGGGAGCAGGTGAGTTTGGCGGTCAAGTGGTTTTTTCAGGCAGTACAAATGCACTAAAAAAAGCAAAGACGTTAACTGCGGATTATATGTTTGGACGCAAAGATGTATCTTATCCACACGATAAGCCTCAAGAGAAGTGGATTGAGATCAAAAACGTTACACTGAACAATATTCATCATCTAAATGCAAAAATACCGCTTCATAATTTTGTTTGTATCACAGGTGTGAGTGGAAGTGGAAAAAGTTCATTGATCTTACAGACACTTCTTCCTGTTGCAAGAGAGCTTCTCAATCATGCCAAAAAAGTCAATAAGGTAGATGGAGTAGAGATCAACGGGTTGGACACTCTTGATAAAGTAATTTATCTGGATCAGAGTCCTATCGGACGTACACCACGTTCAAATCCTGCAACCTACACAGGTGTAATGGATGAAATAAGAAAACTCTTTGCTCAGACAAAAGAAGCAGAACTTCGTGGCTATAAAGTAGGGCGTTTTTCATTTAATGTCAAGGGCGGACGATGTGAAAAGTGTCAAGGAGATGGTCAAATAAAGATCGAGATGCACTTCTTACCGGATGTGATGGTCAAGTGTGATGCCTGTAACGGCGCACGCTACAATGCACAAACACTAGAGGTACTTTATAAAGGTAAATCAATTGCTGATGTTCTTGCAATGAGTGTAGCTGAAGCGATGGAGTTCTTCAAAGCGATACCTGCAATCGCTGTCAAACTCAAGACACTTCAGGATGTTGGATTAGACTATATTACTCTGGGGCAGAATGCGACCACACTTTCAGGTGGTGAAGCACAGCGTATCAAACTGAGTAAAGAGCTGAGTCGTAAAGATACAGGTAATACACTTTATGTACTGGATGAGCCGACTACCGGACTACACTTTGCGGATGTAGACAGGCTGACGGGTGTATTGCATCACTTGGTTGATCTTGGAAACTCGGTTGTAGTTATCGAACACAATCTTGATATGATCAAAAATGCTGACTATATCATTGATATGGGACCTGAAGGCGGAAATAAAGGCGGATTGATCATTGCAGAAGGAAGTCCTGAAAAGCTGGCAAAAGAGTATGAAAAGACAGGAAGTTATACTGCTGAATACTTGAAAAAAGAGTTGGGGATTTAATGCTACTTTGTATAAAACGAGATCGTTTTATACAGGTCTTTTAAAATTTTTCTTAGCACCGGGTTTATTTTCGATACTGAATTTAATTGCCATTTTGACAATATATAGTAGGATCAACACCGCAAGAATCTCATAACCGATTGCCCATGTCATGATAAATGAAGACTCCTGAACTAACAGTAAAAACGACTCATAATCACTTTCTGAAATATAGATAAACAAAAATAAGAGACCCGTAATGTAGGGTAAAGAGACAAAATAGATCAAAAGAAATATCTTTTCAAAGCCCGGGGGAAAGAAAAGAGGTGCATCTTCATAGCTTACCTCTTGCTTGCCGAAACTATTTTCTGATTTAAACTTCTTTTTTTCATGAGGCTCTATTTTGATACTCTCATTATTATCATTAAGCAAACCAGCCATTGTTTATCCTCATTGCGAATTATAATATTATATGCTTCTATTCCTTAAAGTCGTTAAACAGTATGTTTAAGCCCCCCCAGTCTTTTTCATACTTCATAGAGACATTGTTCAGATTGTTGTGATAGATTTCACATTATTCCCTAAGTTATCGGCATGTGCTTTTTCTTTCACTGTAATTGTCGATATAATACAAAAAAAGTTGAAGGTTAATTTTGAAAACTATTACCATCATAGATACATTCGGATTTTTTTTCCGCTCATATTTTGCTCTTCCTCCGCTTCGTAATGCTGAGGGATTTCCTACAGGACTTTTGACGGGTTTTATCAATTTTGTAGACTCGCTGCATAAAGATCACAATACTGATTATTTGGTATTTGCACTGGATAGTAAAGGAAAAACATTTCGTAATGATGTTTATGAGGAGTATAAGGCACACCGTGAAGCACCACCGGAAGATCTGGTCAAACAACTTCCCGTTGCTATTGAATGGGTTGAGAAAATGGGCTTTGCCAACTTATCTAAAGAGGGTTACGAAGCCGATGATGTTATTGCTACTGTGACTAGGATTGCCAAAGAGAAGGGGATGAAGGTACGTATCGTATCTCATGATAAAGATCTCTATCAACTTATAGATGACGGCATTGTGGTGATGTACGACTCTGTAAAGAAGAAGGAAGTTGATGAAGCAGCATGTATAGAGAAGTTCGGTGTCAAACCAAAAGACTTTATCAACTTTCAGGCGATAGTAGGTGATAGTTCTGATAATGTACCAGGTGTTAAAGGAATAGGACAAAAGGGTGCCAGTAAATTGATCAACGAATACGGTACGCTTGAAGCAATTTATGAAGACCTGGAAAACTGTGGTACAGCCCGTATTCAGACACTTCTTACTGAAAGTAAGGAAAGTGCTTTTCTCTCTCGTGATCTTGTGACAATGCGTGATGATGTCTATGAAACGCTGGATCTTGAGAATTTTATTTTTGAGGACAAAAACTACTTGAGCTGTTTGCTGGATGAATTTCATAAATATGAAATGAATCAGGCAATTAGAAAAGCAAGTGTAGGTGAACCTGCTGATTGTGTGATCAAAGAGGTATCACATGATGCTAGACACGTACTTGGCTTTGAAGCAGTGACACTGGATACCAAAGAGAAGCTTTTTAGAGTCATTGAGAGCATCAGTGAAGATACCATCGTTGCTTTTGATACAGAGACAACCGGGCTTGATACCACAAAAGACAAAATGGTGGGCTTTAGTTTTGCATTTGAGGATACTCAAGCTTACTATGTTCCTCTAGCACATAATTATCTAGGCGTAGAAGCACAAGTAGATGAAGCTGATGCCGTAGAAGCATTGAAAAAACTGATGCAGTACAATATCGTCGGACAAAACCTGAAGTTTGATTTCTCTTTGCTTTATCATCAGTTCGGTTTTGAAGAGATGGTCCCATATGCAGATACAATGATCATGGCCTGGCTTAGTGATCCGGGTACACGAGTAGGGCTTGATGCATTGGCAGAAAAGTTCTTCAAGTATGATATGAAACCGTTTAAAGACATGGTTAAAAAAGGTGAGGATTTCTCTGCAGTGTCGATCGAAGAAGCAGCTTTTTATGCAGCTGAGGATGCTTGGATGACAAGACTCCTTTATTTCGCGCTCAAAAAGAAAATGGAGCTTGCTTCACTTACTCCGCTTTTAAAAGAAGCCAAGGATGTAGAGTATCCGTTTATCAATGTATTGATTAAAATGGAGAGTCTCGGGATTAAAGTAGATCAAAATCATCTGAAAACACTTCAAAAAGATCTTAGTAGCAGACTTGCAAAACTGACCGAAGAGATCTATACCTTGACAGAGAGTGAGTTTAACATCAAGTCAACAAAACAGCTTGGGGAGATCCTTTTTGTCAAGTTGGGACTTAAAGGCGGTAAAAAAACCAAGACAGGTTACTCTACCAATGAAGCAGTACTTCAATCACTCAGCGATGAACATGAAGTGATCGGTAAGATTTTGGAGTATCGTGAGAACCAAAAAATGCTCTCTACCTATGTTGATCCACTGTTAAAATTGGCTAAAGAAGATGAACATAGTCGTATCTATACTTCATTTATCCAGACGGGAACGGCTACTGGGAGGTTAAGCTCAAAAGAACCAAACCTCCAAAATATCCCTGTTCGTTCAGAATTAGGCCGTTCAGTGAGAGAAGCGTTTATCGCTAAAGAGGGATACAAGCTGGTGAGTATAGACTACTCCCAGATAGAGTTGCGTCTTTTAGCACACTTTTCAGGAGATAAAGCCTTAATGGAAGCCTTTAATCAGGGTGAAGATATTCACTTGGCAACGGCGGTTAAGCTCTTTGGAGCAGAGAATGCTAAAGCGAAGAGACACTTTGCCAAGGCTGTAAACTTTGGTCTGCTTTATGGGATGGGGCCTAAAAAACTCTCAGAGGATACCGGTGTAACAATGAATGAAGCCAAAGAGGTGATCAAAAGTTATTTTGCTACCTTCCCTACGGTCAAAAGTTTCATAGAGGGTATCCAGGAGAGTGTCAAAATTGACGGGTATGTTGAGACGCTTTTAAAGCGTAGACGTATTTTTGATTATGAAAATGCTAACGGGATGCAGAAAGCCGGTATACTGCGGGAATCAGTCAATACTGTATTCCAGGGTAGTGCAGCTGACCTTATCAAGCTTTCGATGCTGGAGATCGATACAATGATCAAAGAAGAGGAATTGGATGCCTTTATGCTGCTTCAGATCCATGATGAACTGATCTTTGAAGTTAAAGAAGAGAAGGTCCATGAGATCGCCAAGCGTTTTGTTCATACGATGGAAAATGTACTGGAACTTAATGTGCCGCTTGTATGTTCGGCAAGTATTGGTGATAGTTGGGGTGAATTGAAATAAAATAACCATTTTTTGATACATTATGGTCTTTTTGTAGTATGATTTATGATCTTAATTTAGTGAGTTCTCATGCCGATTACAAACTACAAAAATATGTTTAATGAGATTTGTCAAAGCAAGTTTTTAAAGATACAAGTGATCGTACTCTATATTATCACCTATATAGATTGGGTCATACTCCCTTTTGTAACCAAGCTTGAAGGAACGTATCTTCCTGTTTATATGATCAGTATCTACATGCTGATCGGTGCATTGGACGGGTTTATTCAGCCGCTTTTCAAACATACCAAGATCTACAATATCTATCTATTTGCAATTATGCTGGATATCGTTCAGATCATGAGTTATATGTTTTACCAATGGTCAGCAGTTGTCTTTACCTATGTAATACTTTCTATATTTACGATCCAGGGGATCACTTTTGAGATTGTGAGGATACATACGGTAGATTTTATGCAAGGTGAGAGTGTTGAGCTGAAAGATTATTTGATGATACGTTCTTTTATAATCTCTTTGTCCATTCTCTGCGGAGGCTTGAGTGCAATACTCTTCGATTATTTCGGAATGGATCTTAAGTGGCTTTTTTACTATCTTTCATTTTTGGGTGTAATCGGGATTGTGTTGCAGTTCATACTCTATAAAAAATTTAAAAAGAGGATACAAATCTCTGAGGTTGAGATCCAAAAAGACCGCAGAGAGATCTTTGAAAAGATAAGAGGGTGAGATAGTTTATTATCTCACACGTTCCTCTTCAGGGGCATTTTCAGGCATTAGGCCATACTTGGAAAGATCTATCATGATCTCTTTTCGTTTATCTTTGAGGAGTTTTAGCATGACAGGGTTTCTGTCCATTTTATACTCTTCTGTTTGGATCACGTTGCCTTTATGGTCAAAATATTTTTTTATCCCGACTTTATAGTTATTTTTATAAAAGACTTCAGAAGATTTATAACCTTCTTCATCCCAATCTGTCATAATGCCTTCGCGTTTTCCCATTACGTAGTTTACTTCAGAACCTAGTTGGCCATTGTCATAGAACATCTGCTGCAGACCGTTTTTCTGACCATCGACGAAATCAACGATAAGTTTTTTCTTGCCGTTGTCATAGTAGGAAATATAGGTACCGTTCTCTTTCCCATCTTTGAAGTTGACTGCAGATTTGATCTTTCCTTTATCATTGTACCAATATGTCATACCATTACGTTGACAGTTTTTATAGGTTGATTTCTGTGTTAGGTCCTCTACGATATATTTTCCGGGATCACTACAGGGGACTAGGTCACTTTGAGCGATGCTGTTTTGTATACATAGAGGAAAAATCAAAAGTGTGTAATAAAAATATTTCATTTTCTTCTCCTTTTCTTGAATGTTATTAATTATACTACTATCCAATATTGAATGGCCATTAGAAGTTTTGAAGCCTAATCATCGCAATGAAAATGGAAAGAATCAGATAAGGATAGGAGATAGGGATATCCCCAAGAAAACTTGGGGATAGTAGATTATTTCCAGCTATCTTTTACGATTTGGCTAGATTTGTCATATGGGTATTTTTCTACAAGCTCTTTTACAGAAAGTTTTTGATCACCTTCTCTCATAAAGTGAGCGAGTGTTACAGATGCCCAGTAGTCATTTTCATATGCTGTACCTTTGAGTTGTGACGGTACACCATTTTTATTAACTGTGTGACATGCTGCACATGTTACAGGACCTGTATACTTACCATCCGGTGAGTATTGAAGTGCTTGTTCATGTGTTGTAATATCCACTGATCTCTCACCGTCATATCTTGTAGAGTAGAGTCCATGTGTTGACTCATGACAAGATTGACATGCGATATTTCCATGTGCTTTAGAGTATCTATAGAGTGAATACTTGTTCGGTTGATCAATCGGGAAGTACTTACCTCCTGTATTTTCCTCTACAAACGGTGCTGCGTGACAGTCTGCACAGTGTGGTTCACTTGCTGATAGCCACCAGTCATTACCGCCTGATGCTGCAATGTACGGTACTTCTCCACCTTCTGGATGATTCCAAGGTTTTAGATCAAGGTTACCGTCTTTACCAACATTTTTAACAAGTGTTGCTGATTTGTGCTCACTATAGTACTTGAGTACTTCATTATCACCAGTTGATTTAGGGTCCGCGATCGCAGCAAATTTTTTCATATCACCGCCTGCCACTTCTTTAACGATCTCTTTAAGAGATTTGTTTCTAAGTGATTTACCTGTTTGCATACTGTCGTTTGTAATATCATCGTAAGCGTACATTGCTTGAGCTACTTTTGTGTGACAGTTAGTACAGTAAAGACCTCTCATCTCACTTGATGGTTTACCATGCTCATCTTTCATAGAAACATTTTCAAGCTGCCATTTACCATATGAGTTGAGGAAGAATGGAGGCTTCGCATCCGGGTTAGAGTGAGCATCACGTCTAACATAACATCCTCCACCTGAATTTCTGATATCACCTTTAGCAAATCTACCTTCACCATATCTGTCTGTAACACGGAACGGGTTTGTATCATCGTTCATGTTAGGATTTTGGAAGTGAGTAGGGTGACAAGATTGACACGATTGTGATCTTCCTGCTGCGTCTGGCATTGGTACCATAGCAAGGTGGAATCCATGTATCGCTTCAGTCATTGGTTTTGCTTTTACTGTCTTATACCCTGTCGCACCTGGTCTAGGTTCTTCTAGGTTTCCTGATACGTTGTCACCGTGACAGTCAGCACAGTTTACTTCACCTGTTTTACCCAAACGGTTACCCGGTGCATCAGATTTATAGTCACTTAGGAATGTAGTTCCGTGGTGTTTATCATGAAGTGAAAGAATGTTGATTGAAGCTTCAGAAAGTCTTGCCATATATTCACTTTCATCCGGGTATGTCTTCCAATACTCATATTCAGCATCTGATTGCATCAAACCTTCATCTCTTGCCATTTGTGCTGCTTTACCGTTTCTGGAGTGACATGCATAACAGTTAGGGATATCTACCGGGTTAGTTCCAAAGTACTGATAAGGCTTCCCTTCTTTATCTGTAATTGGTTTACCTGTACTGTCGTGCAGTGCAACTTGAGAGTACTGGAACGGTTGGAAATCTTTTTCTGTAACTGAACGGATTGTACCTCTTCTCGTACTGTCATTAAAAGCAGTCAATGGAAGTCCTAATGCATCCCAAAGGTGAGAAGCTGTTAAAACAAGTTTGACATCTTTAACTGGAGGTACAAGTGTATCGGTCATAACGATGTTACCACCATCTTTCCCTACATAGTCCATATATCCGCCTGAGACCGGTTTGCCTGATGGACCTGCATCGATCTTCACTTTAACTTCTTTCCCTATATGAAGTCTGTCTTTTTCTGTTGCACCCGCAGGAATTGTTCCTTCAAGGTCTTTGTAGATAAAGAGGTGTTTCCATACATAGTTTGCTACGTTGTCACCCGGGCTGTCAAAGTGTCCGTCACCGTCGACATCTTTAGGAACAGACCAGTACTTCATTTTATTACCTTCACTATAAGAGTTGTCTTTAGTGTTGTAATAAAGTTTTACTTTATCCTCAGGTGTAAGTAGTTTTGGTAGTTTCCCGTTTTTCCCGATTTGAATGGCTTGAGATTGAATCGAGTTGTATGGTGGAATCACACAACAGTAACTCATTTCAAATCCAACACAGTGCATACCAAGTTCGTAGTTAACGAACATGTTATAGTCACTTTTAGGTTGGAACTCCTCTTGCCCATTTAGTTTCACTTTTTCTAGCTTGTCCAAGCTAAATGGTGGAGTTTTAGGATAATCTGAATTAGCAGCATATGCAGCACCAAAGACCAGTGCAGATGCTAAACCAGACCGTACTAATTTTCCAATCATGTTGTCTCCCTTTGATTTATGATTTCATCAAGGGCATATTTAAAATAATTATCATTAAATATGCCCTATGCATAAATTTTACCACAGGAAATGTTACATAGTAATTAAAAAAATATATGTATAACAATAAAAAAAATTTATCAAACTATAATAAATTAAATAATAAAGATAAATTTATAATATAAATAAAATTAGTTTATAAAACCGGAGTAGGATTATTCCGGTCTTCTGTTTTGAGGGTTAAAATCAAGTACTTTAAACTCTTCTATAGTTTCTGTATGATCAGGAGTCTGTATCTTTTTCATGACGTTGACAGGTCTATCCATTTTATAAAGCTCTGTTTTTGTAACTTTGCCGTTTTTATCAAACCACTTTTTGGTACCTTCCTTATAATTGTTCTTGTAAGTGACAATGCTTTGAAGTGATCCATCTTCATAGTACTCTTTCTCTTCACCTTCTTTTTTGTCGTTTATATATTGACTTTCTTGCGCCAAAGCACCGGTACTGAAGTAAAATTTTTCTATTCCTTCTTTCTTGTCATTGATATAATTTACTTCACTTTTAAGTGTACCGTTGCTGTAAAAAAGTTTGTTGGTACCGTGGCGCTTTCCCATTTTATAAGGCATTACTTCAATATTATTTCCCTCTTTGTCATACCAGTTTAGATTCCCATCTCTTTTACCATCAATATTATTGACAGTATAGGCGATCTTCCCGTTATCATGATAGATCTTTTCCATCCCCTCTTTAATGCCTTCTTCAGTTGGAGTACGTGTACCGTCTTTATATACAATTTCTGACTTGATAATACCATTCTCAAAGTATTCGGTAAAGAGTTCTGCATGAGATAGACTTATCAGGAGAAGACTATAAAAAAGGGTTTTAGATAACATGTAAGCTCCAAATGTTGATTGATAAAAGTATCTTACTTATAAAATAATAATATATAACTTATTTATCGTTATATGGATAAGTAATTAGTATTGATGATGTATAATAATTACAAATTAAACAAGGTAAGAGAACATATGAAACGAATTCTATTGGTATTGGCAATGGTTGCAAGCTTAAGTATTGCAGAGGATATGCTGGATAAAAAAGCAGGGATTTCTTATGCAAAAGTATTAGAAGTGATCGATGTAATGGGGTATGACTATGTGAAGGTGGATGAAAACGGCAGTGAGCGTTGGATTGCTATCGCTAAAGCACCGGTAAAAGTAGGGGATATGATCGGTTATGATACTAGAACTGTCATGAAGGATTTTCAAAGCAAACAGCTAAATAGAGTATTTGATGAGATTGTATTTGCTAATGAGGTCTATCTCGCACAAAAACCTGAAAAATTCGTCAGCCTTAAAGCAGCTGTGATGCAAAAGCCGGTGGAAGAAAAGGTAGAACTTATAGATGTTGATTTTGTTGAAAAACCGTTTTATACAGTCGAAGATCTTCATAAATTCAGAAAACATCTTGAGGGGAAGACAGTATCTCTAAAAGCCACGGTCTATAAAGTATCACATGATATTATGAAAAGAGATTGGGTACACCTGGGTGATGGTACTGGTAGTGAAGAAGCGTTAACTGATGATATCGTTTTTACTGCATCTCATACTGAATTAAAGGCCGGTGATCATGTGGTAGCCCATGGCAAGATCGTGACGGATAAAGATTTTGGTTTTGGTTATTTTTATCCTGTCCTAGGTGAAGAAGCAAGTTTTGAGTTAAATAATAAATAAGTTTAATTTATTACTTATATAAAAATATTTTAAGTTTATTATATTATAATGAAAAAATATTTTTATTATAAGGAAAGTAAATGAGAATTTTTATCGCAGCTTTACTTATTGCATCTTCTTTGTTTGCCGGATTTTTTGAGTCTGATACAAAACAAGCAGAAGAGATGCAACAGCAAGAAGATCAAAGACTTTGTAAACTTTTCACTGATAAAGTTAAAATATACCAAGAAAATATGAGAAGCGATGAGTTGGCAGCTGCAACACTTGACTCTTATAAAAAGAGAGCAGAGATCTACTGCGCAAAAGTAAAGCACTCCTAAGATCATCCAAGTTTTATTTTGAACCAAACACTTTGGTTCAAAATGTACACTAAAAATTTAGAATGTGCAATTACGTTATTTTCTTAAATGATAAGATTTTATTATCGTCTCATTATCCATTCATTAACCTTCCGTTAGATAATAATCAGATATAATCGCTCTTTATTACTTGTCCAATGGAGAGAAATTATATGTTGAAGCATTTATTATCTATGAAAATGGCCGTTTTGGTACTTTTTATTTTTGGGGTTACAGCAGGAGTAGCCACTTTTATTGAGAACGATTATGGTACACAAACTGCGAAGGCACTGATCTACAAGGCAAAATGGTTTGAAGTTTTTCTGATCTATTTTGTGATGATACTGGTATACAATATCCTCAAGTTCAAATCCTATAAAAACAAATTTCCTGTCTTTCTCTTCCATTTTTCTTTTTTGATTATCGCACTTGGTGCATTGATCACACGTTATATTGGATATGAAGGGACTATGCATATACGTGAAGGACACCAAAGCAATGTGATGGTCTCAGATATGAAGCTCTTGCAGGTGGCGGCTAGAGAAGGAGATAAAGGTACTACACTGGAAAAAGAGCTTTACCTTTCCAGTATGACAAAGAATGACCTTCATGAATCACTTAAAGCGGGAGACAAAAAAGTAGATATCGAACTTTTACGTTATCTACCTACTTACAATGAAAAGATCGTTGAGGATCCAAACGGTAAAAAAATATTGGAACTCAAGATCTCAGCAGGAAGTAAAGGGGAGATTTACTATCTTGCAAAAGGCGAGCTCAAAGAGTTCGATGAGTTTGACATCGCTTATGAGACTGCAGCGACAGAAGGCAAACCGACACTCGTGATCAGAGAAGGTGAGAATGGTCTGACTGTAGAGTTCCCTTATATCATCAATACATTAAGTATGAATGACAGAAGTACAGGTGAATTGGCACCAGGTATCAATGACTTCAAACAACGTATGTTGTACAGATTTGGAAACAATGCCGTCGTACTCAAAGACATCCACCCAAAAGCAAGGCTTGTTGTTGATTCAACCGACCTTAAAAACAAGCCCGGTAAGCCAGAGTTTTTAGAGTTTAAGGTCAGCGTAGGAGATCAAAGTAAGATCATTACAGCGACACCTCATAAGGATGAGACGGGTAAAATACATCAGATTGAATTGAACGGTGTGAAAATCGACCTGAGAGTTGGAGCAAAAATCATCAATGTACCGTTTACTATCAAACTGGATGACTTTAAGCTTGAGCGTTATCCGGGCTCTATGACACCGTCTTCTTACTCAAGTGATGTAACATTGATCGATAAAGAAAAAGGAATAAACCAACCTTACCAGATCTATATGAACCATGTACTTGATCATAGAGGTTACCGCTTATTCCAATCTTCCTATGATCCGGATGAGAAAGGTACGATACTTTCTATCAACCATGATCCAGGTACTTTACCTACTTATATCGGCTACATTTTGTTAACGATAGGTATGTTCTGGAGTCTCTTTATCAAAAACGGAAGATTTATGCAGCTACTTAAAAAGACCAAAAAACTACAGCAGAGTGCCGCAGTACTTTTAGTAGCTGGAATGATGGCTTCTTCTCCGACACTAAAAGCAGCGACTCCGGTGATTGATGAGGCAACTCATGCTAAAGTAGCAGCGATAGATAAAGCACATGCGAAGGCATTTGGCCGGTTGATTGTACAGGATATGCAAGGACGTATGAAACCAATGGACACAATGGCCCATGAAGTTGTTGCAAAGGTTTCAGGTAAATCTTCGATTTTCGGTCTGGACCCTACACAGGTGCTGCTTGGTATGGCGATAGATCCTGGACTGTATCAGGAACTTCCGATCATTAAAATAGGTCATCCAAAGATAGCAGTCAAACTGGGACTTCCTGAAGATGCTAAGTTTGCGAAGTTCTCTGATTTCTTTGATCAAACGAATGATAAATACAAACTGTATGAAGATATCAATCTGGCATCACAAAAAAAACCGTTAGAGAAGAGTCAGTACGATAAAAAACTGATAGAGATTGATGAACGTGTAAATGTCTCTTATATGGTTTTTACAGGTTCTTTGCTGCAGATATTCCCTAAGCCAAAGGATGAGAATAACAAATGGTTTGCTCCATTGGAGGCATTGAAACAGTTTGCTCCTAAAGATGCACAGATGGTTCAATTGTTGGTCGGAAACTATTTTCAGCAGGTAGATGCTGGGATGAAGTCAGGTGACTGGAGTAATGCAGATAAAGGCTTAGATCTTATTGCCAAGTTCCAGGAGAATTTCGGTAAAGAGGTCATGCCAAGCCAAAAACACATTGATATGGAGATCAAATATAATGAATTGGGACTTTTTGGCAAACTGGTTCCTGTTTATATTCTTCTTGGTGTGATCTTGTTGATCCTTGCGTTCGTCAATACACTTAAACCAAGTTTCTCTATTAAATGGCCAATGCGTATCGCGCTAAGTATATTGAGTGTTGCCTTTATTGTGCATATCATAGGCCTTGCTATACGTTGGTATATCGCAGGACATGCACCATGGTCTAATGCTTATGAATCTATCGTGGTTATTGCACTTACAACGGTATTTGCAGGTCTTGTCCTTGCTAGACAATCTCCATTTGCCTTAGCAGGTACTGCAATACTTGCAGGTATTACAATGGGTGTGGCGCATATGAACTTTATCAACCCTGAGATCACAAACCTTGTACCTGTACTGAAATCCTACTGGTTGATGATCCACGTTGCTACGATCATTTCCGGTGATGGATTCCTTGGCCTTGGGTCGATCCTGGCATTTTTGGTACTGATCCTGTTTATCATTAGAGGTAAAGGAAATACTGATATTGATCGTTCCATTAAAGAGTTGACCAGTCTTTCTGAGATGTCACTGATAATCGGTCTGATCTTGATGACGGTAGGTAACTTCCTTGGTGGTGTATGGGCGAATGAGAGCTGGGGACGTTACTGGGGATGGGACCCAAAAGAGACATGGGCAGCAGTTACCATTCTTATCTATGCGTCTGTTCTGCACATGCGTTTCGTACCGGCACTCAAATCGGTATTTATCTATAATGTTGCAGCATTGTGGTCTTACTCAACAGTAATTATGACCTACTTTGGGGTGAACTACTACCTTTCAGGACTTCACTCATATGCTGCAGGTGACCCGGTACCGATCCCTATGTGGGTTTACTATGCTGTTGCCGGCTTGTTTGTACTTACGGTACTTGCTGCACGTAATAGAAAAATAGAATGTTAATTGAAACAGTCAGTGTTGAGATGAGCTCTCATCTCAATGCTTACTGTGCACTACACTCATATTAACTTCCATTCTAAAAAACTATGCGGTTTATTCAGCTGTATATGGTCATTACGACTTTACGGCTTCCCCCATATTCTCGATGTTCACCCAGATATATTCCTTGCCAGGTTCCCAGGTTCATTTTGCCGTTTGTAAGTGGTATCGTAAGTGAATTTCCCAGAAGTGAAGATTTGATATGTGCAGGCATATCATCCGTACCTTCATAGGTATGGATATAGTAGTGTTTTTCATTGGCAATGTCATTAAAAAAATTCTCCATATCATCACGTACCGTAGGGTCGGCATTTTCATTGATGGTGAGAGAAGCACTTGTATGTTTAATAAACAGGTGAAGTAGTCCATTCTCTATTGTTGAGAATGTATTGAGTGCTTGTTCGATCTCTTGAGTAATGAGATGGAAACCACGAGATCTTGGTGCTAATGTGATCATTTTTTGTTTTATGGCCATATTAAAGTATACTATATTACGTTATCAAACTGGTTAATTTTATATCTTGATAGTTCATTATATTTTTACAATATGCTAGTATAAGATATATAAATACCATATTTTCAATAGTGTATAATAGATTGATGGTATAAAGAAGTATAAGGAGTAGATATGATGGATTTTATGGGAGAACTTCGTGTCTTATTCAGCTATCCGAAAAATATCATTTTACTGGCGATACGTTTGGTACTTGCCTATGGTTTTACGCAACCTGCAATTCTAAAAATGAATAATATCCAAGAGACTGTGAAATGGTTCACTGATCTTTCTATACCATTCCCTATGATGATTGCTTATCTGGTAACAGGACTTGAGTCGGTAGGCATTATCTTACTTATTATAGGACTGTTTACACGTTTTATCTCTATCTTTTTATCAATGGTAATGTTGGGAGCGATCTTTTTTGTTCATCTTCCAAACGGTTTTTCTGTTGCGAATAATGGCGTAGAGATACCACTTTACTACTTTATTTTCTTTTTATTATTGATCACTTATGGGGCAGGAAAATTTAGTCTTGATTGCCTCTTTTTTGAAAAGGGGGATGATGATGAATAATCAGGGAAACTTCTTTTCCAAATTTACCGTACTGGCTGCTGACTGGAGTATCTTTTTTAAACTGTTGCTTCTGGCAATCGTCCTAGTAATGTTCTCAGTATTCATCTATGACCGTTTTATACAGCGTAAAAATCAGTTGTTGATCAACTATCCTTTGGTTGGTCGTCTTCGTTATTTTTTTTATCTACTGCGTAACCCGATGCGTCAATATTTTGGCGATGAGACCTATTATGACTCTTTTGAGAAACTTGAGTGGGTAAGTAAAGTATCGCATCATCAAAGTCCTTATCTTTCATTCTCTACTACATTCCCTCAGTCAGACCAGCATACACTTTTTAAGCATGCAAATTTTGTGAAAGAGGTAAGTGAAGTACAACGTGAGTTTACGGTGACATTCGGTGAACAGCATAAGTATCCTTTTAAGACACACAGTATCATTGGTCGATCAGCGATGAGTGACGGTTCCATCTCACCTGAAGGTACCCGTGCATTTACCAGAGGCGCATACAGGGAGCATTTTCCTATTAATACCGGTGAGGGAGGGTTAACCTCTAACTTCTTGACACTTATGCACTATAATGATATCAACAGCCAGTTCCTGGAAAAAAAAGAGGGAACGATTTTTGCCAAATCTGTGTACAAAATCATGTATTTTCTCACTAACTCCGAGATCGCACATCGAATCTATCGTAAAATGGTAGTGCGACAAAAAGATAGAGGCTCATTTATCTTTGATAGGTTAAATCTAGTTTTTTTCCGTATTCATTGGGAAAAGCCCATCAAGTACTTTCCTAATGATATACCTCCAGGGGTACCTGATATTGTCTTTCAAATGGGTTCAGGACTTTATGGGGTACGTGATGAAGTAGGAGACTTTGATCCTGACCGTTATGCAAAAGTTATGAGATTTTGTCGTATGACAGAGATCAAAATTGCTCAGGGTGCCAAGCAGACGGGAGGTAGACTACTGGCTGCTAAAGTGAGTGAAGATATCGCCTATTATCGTGGTGTTAAAGCACACCAGGATCTTTTCAGTCCCAATCGTTTTCCCTATGCACAGAATATGGAGATGCTCTTTGACTTTGTCGAAGAGTTACAGGATATTTCCTTAAAGCCTGTCGGGATAAAGATCGTGATCTCTTCACGTGAGTCATTTGAAGCGTACGCTAGAGCACTTAGACAAAGATTAGATGAGGGTAAAAAGATCGTAGACTTTATCTCGTTGGATGGAGGTGATGGAGGTTCTGCCACTGCACCGCTTGAAATGATGATTAGAATAGGTATGTCTATACAAGCATCACTGCTTGTGGTGAATGCAGTTCTAAAAGAGTATGGTTTGAGAGATCATATTAAGATCATTGCCAGTGAGAAGGTGCTGACTCCTGATGATGTAGTGGAACGGCTTTGTTATGGGGCTGATTTTATAAATATCGCTAGAGGGTTTATGATCTCGGCAGGATGTATCCGCGCACGCGAGTGTTCGGGTGCCAATGGACGTCATTGTCCAGTAGGACTGGCTACGATGAATGAAGCTAAACGAAGTAAATATTTGGTCATTGAAAAATCTCACCACATTGCCAACTATCATCGGGCACTACTACATGGGATAAGTTCACTACTTGCAGTAATGGGTAAAACCCATGTAAACGAGTTGGGGTTAGAAGATTTGAACCTGAGAAAAAAAGAGGGATATTAATGCTCATGGCTTGAAGGCATCTCTATAAAGAGAAAGTGTGCATTACTCAATGCCTTTATTATCAGCTGAGGTTCATCAACGATTTCTAGACCATCACCTTCTTGTACTATCAGACCGTTGATTTCGGCGCTTCCTTCTATGAGTACAAAGTAAATCTGTCTATTTTGATTTAAGATCAATTCAAAATCTCTATCCTTATCCAAACGGGATATGAAAATTTTGACATCTTGAAAAATTTTTATTGGAGCATCACCTGTTTGAGAAGAGACAATATTGAGCAGTGTGTTATGTGCATCTTTCTTTGCAAATCGATAGGAGCCGTAAAGCGGTTCAATATTTTTTTCAGGAGGAAAGATCCATATTTGAAGCAGTTTTAGTGTTTTATCCGGATGGAGATTATACTCACTGTGAGTGATACCTGTACCGGCACTCATATATTGTACTTCTCCCTCTCCAAGTCTCTCTTCATTACCCATGGAGTCCTTGTGTGTGAGTTCACCGGATATGATATAAGTAATGATCTCCATATCTCTATGAGGGTGGGTAGGAAAACCTGATTGTGGTTGAATCGTATCATCATTGAGTACCCTTAATACACCGAAATGTATATTATGAGGATTATAATACTCTGCAAAAGAGAAGTGAAAATTGCTTTGCAGCCAACCATGGTCAGCTTTACCCATCTTTTTTTTCGGTCTTTGTACCAGCATGCCTTTATACTCCATTGCTTTTGATGGCATTATAACCTCTAAATGTGTAACCTGGATGTAGTTAGTTTATATTTTTAGAGAAAATATACCTTGAATTAAAGATACTTCAGTTCAACGGATAGAGGTCATACATATCTAGTCCAGAGTGATTGTTATACTTCTCTTTTCATGGTCTCTTAAGTATGTAAGTTTGACATGATCTCCGCTGTAATATTTTTCTAATGTATCAAGCAGTGAACGTGTATTATTTACTCTTTGGTCATCGATACTTAGGATGATATCACCGACGTCCATTCCCTCATTTTTAAGCTTTTTCATACTATGCAGTCCTGCACGTTGTGCGGGGGAACCTTCCTTTATATCAATGATCGCTACTCCTTTGATCCCCAATTTATCAGTGATTGCTTTGTTTAACTCCTCATCTATCAAAATGCCAAGTTGTGGTCTTTTATAATGACCCTTTGCTATCAGTTTTGGTACGACACGGTTGACCGTGTCGACAGGTACCGCAAAACCGATACCGGCATAGACCCCGGAAGGGCTGTAGATAGCCGTGTTGATCCCTACAAGCCGTCCGGCACTGTCCAGAAGTGGACCTCCTGAGTTACCCGGATTGATCGCTGCATCAGTTTGTATCAGTCCATTGATCTTTGATCCGTTATCATTGTATAAGCTTCGATTTAGTGCAGATACGACACCTGTGGTCAGTGTCTGATCAAGTCCAAAAGGGTTTCCGATAGCATACATCATCTGGCCGACCTGCAGATCACTGCTGGTTCCTATAGGAAGCGGTGCAGGCATATTAGATACCAAAGGAATACGTAATACTGCAATATCGTGATCTGGGCTTGCACCGACCAGAACGGCACGAAATGTGCGCTGATCACTAAGATGTATACGGATCTCCGAAGCTCTTTCAAGTACATGGTAGTTGGTGATGATATGTCCGTATCGATCCCAAATAAACCCTGATCCTGTACCACGCGGAATACGCGTAATATCACGTGTCCATAGATTGACAGTATCTGTCAGCGTCGTAATATAAACAACTGACGGACTGGCCTGACGGAAGATTTCGATATTTGTTCTTTCCGTATCCGAGAGAGTACCTCTGGCTGTAACGGCACGCGGTTCCGTATTTATAGGGAGCCAGAATGCTTTAAATTGCGGAAATAATAAGAGCAGAACGGCAAATCCTATAAGTATGAATAATAAGGTGCGTATTGTTCTCAAAAGTTTATTTTGTGTCGGTGTACTATTCATAAAATATAACCTCAGTTATCTTTTGCTGTTATATATCATAGTACGAAAAGATTAACAGAAAAATACCTTAAATATTACAAGACTAGCGTAAGGAAAATGGGAAGAGGTAAAGCCATTTAACGTGAAAATATAGTATACTTCGGAATGCAGATGAGTAACAGTTACAGAATGACAATTATTGTCCCTATTTATAATGAAATAGATAACCTTGATCGTGTCGAGAAGACTTTTTTAGAGTACTTGGCTCAAAGTCCTACAAAAAGTCAGGTACTGTTCGTAGATGATGGTTCTAGAGACGGTAGTTTTGAAAAAATCAGTAAGATTTGTGAGCATCCTGATTTCCATTTTATAAAGTTTAGACAAAACAGGGGATTGAGCACCGCGATCAAAGCGGGTATCGATCATGCAAATACAGAGTTGATCGGTTATATCGATGCCGACCTTCAAACGACTCCTTTTGATTTTGACAAACTTTTAGGTGAGATAAATACATGTGACGCGGTCATTGGTTACAGGGCAAAAAGAAAAGATACTCTCAGCAAGAAGATACAATCGCGTATTGCCAATGCAATTCGTCGAAAACTGATCGATGACGGTGTGATTGACACCGGATGTCCCTTAAAAGTTTTACGTACCGATAAGGTCAAAAAAATTCCTTTTTTTGATGGTATGCACCGGTTTATACCGGCATTGTTAAAGCTTGAAGGCGGAGAGATCAAACAGATGGAAGTACAGCACTTTGAACGTATTGCAGGTCAGTCAAAATTCAATATCTTTAATAGATCTATTAAACCGCTTCAAGATGCGTTTGCATATCGATGGATGCGCAGCAGATATATCCGTTATGAAATAGAACAAACGGATATCTAATATGCATCAATGGTTTTCTGATCATGCGATCATTTATCTGGTCGGTTTTATTGCCCAGTTACTTTTTTCTGCCAGACTTCTGGTGCAATGGATACTTTCTGAAAAAGTAAAGAAAGTACTTACACCGGAACTTTTTTGGCAGTTAAGCCTTTTGGCTTCTTTCCTGTTTTTTATCTACGGTTGGCTTCGTGATGACTTTGCGATCATGTTTGGACAGACAATAACCTATTTTATATATATTCGTAATATGCAGATACAGAAGACCTGGCAGAAACTTTCTATTTTCTTACGCGTATTTTTGTGGTTATTCCCGGCCTTGATCTTATTCTACTCATACTCTAATGGTCAATCTGATATTCAACGTCTCTTTTTTAACCAGTCCATTCCAATGTGGCTGATAGTTTGGGGTAGTATTGCTCAGATCGTTTTTACTTTTCGTTTTATTTATCAATGGATCTACTCGGAAAAGATCAAACGTTCTCATCTTCCTATAGGTTTTTGGTTGTTAAGTCTGGCAGGATCATTGATGATCCTGACTTATGCGATCATTAGAAAAGATCCTATACTTTTCCTCGGTCAGCTGTTTGGCTCAGTTATTTACATAAGAAATATAATCATCAGTAGAAAGGAATCTAGATGAATAACTATCAATCCGTAAGACAAAATGCCCTGATTGCTTTTGTGGTTATTCTGCTAGTAACTTTGATCGGTATATATTTTAGACCGATCATGATCATTGATGAGACGCGTTATGTGAGCGTTGCTTGGGAAATGTGGGATAAAGGCTCATTTTTAGTTCCTTTACTCAATGGTGAGCCTTATCATCATAAACCTCCTTTAATCTTTTGGCTCTTTAATTTAGACTGGTTGATATTTGGGGTCAATGACATTAGTATTCGTTTGATCCCTATGCTTTTTGGTCTTGGAACATTGGCGATCGTCTATAAAATCTATTTGGCTTTATGGAATGATGATCAAGAGGGTGCAGCACAATCTATTGTAGTTACAGCAGGTACTGTAGTCTTCGCATTTTATAATTCACTGATCATGTTTGATGTGATATTGACATTTTTTGTGTTGTTGGGTATTTATCATATCATCAAGGCAACACAGAACCCATCACGTTATCACTTTATAATGATCGCAGTGGCATTTGGACTTGGTGTACTCACAAAAGGGCCTGTGATTCTAGTACACCTTCTGACATTTATGGTTTTTAGTTTTTATTTTATGAAAAATAGACTATCTAAAGACTTTTATATCAAACTAGTATTGTCTTTTTTCGGCGGTGTTTTGATCGCATTGGCTTGGGCTATACCGGCAGGGATTGCTGGAGGGGAAGAGTACCGTTATGCTATCTTCTTTGGACAGACTGCTAATAGAATGGTAAACTCCTTTGCCCATCAACGCCCATTATGGTGGTACCTAGTGCTTGTACCTCTCTTAACCTTTCCCTGGTCACTGTATAAACCATTCTATACTTCGATCAAAAAAACCGTTTTTGATCAGCAGCTAAAGGTATTAGTTGGGTGGTTACTTGCTACTATTGTAATATTTTCTTTGATAAGCGGTAAACAAGTCCATTATCTTATGCCTGAGATTGCTGCATTCTCACTTGTATTTACGAGGTTACTGACAAGTTCAGCCTCTTCACAACAAATCTCCTCAAAGATGGTAGGTTATAGTTATATCCTTTATGGTGTTGTTCTTGTTGCTTTGCCTTTTATTTTACCTAAGACAAAAGCAGATATGACATTTGAACCGGATATCGTTGCATTTCTTATTGCTGCAGCACTTATTTGTATGGCCGGTATCTATTTGATACGAAAAAAATTCAGTTCACAACAAAAAATGATAACATTGGTTTCTCTAAGTACGGTACTTGTAGTGTTTGTAACACATTTACCGATACATAATTTCTTATCACAACTTGATATGTCCCGTTTCTCCAAATCCATTGCAATACTGCAAGAAAAGGGTATACCTGTTTTACATTACAAAAAGTATCATGACCAATACCAATTTGCAGGCAGGTTGCATCAACCTCTTATCGTTGTGTATGATAACAAAGAGATCGACAACTATATACAAAAAAATCCTAATGCAATGTTCATTACGTATGAAAAGCAAAAAAATATGCAAAAGGTCAATCAAGACCTCATTATTGAAAAGACAGACTTTAAAGGAAAGTATGCACTCTTGATTAAAGCAAAAGACTATAAAAACCTGTATAAGGTTTCTTCAACAAAGTAGAAAAGAAGTGATTTGGTAACAAGCTGTTTTTTATAGTTTGAAGGCTTTTCTCTTTCGCCTTAAAAGAGTGATAACCGATCTTTCAGAATAACAATTACTTCTTTATTTTCAACGGGGTTTTACCTGCTTTTTGACGGATTTTGTTGATTGCATGGAAAACAATGGGTTGTTGTATGATCCACTTTTCAACCTTATATTTGCAAGGGAAATTGACAAACATCAATCCTGCAATGATTGTGAGTATACCTTGACCGGGTAAAAACAGCATGGCTATTCCTGTTACGATCAAAAGAACTCCAAGAAGATTTTTGATGATGATAACTGCCCATTGTAACACCGGCGGAAACTTTTGCCATAGAAATCTTTGCCGTTTTGGATGGGTAAAGTAATCAGAGGGGATAAGTATCATAATCAAGGGAATTAAAATGATGGAGAGAGTGTAGACTATGATCGCGATGATCGTTGAAGTCAACATCTCTTCTCTCCTTTAAATATTTTCTAGTGCGGTATTTACGAAAATTGTGGTTTTAAAGAAAATTTTCCTATCTCTTCTAGAAATGTCGTGGCATATGACCCTTTAGGCAGAAAAAACTTCACTGTAAGTGTTTTTTGCTCACTCTCATAGTGTGTCTCGACCTCTTTAGGCCAGATCCAAGCATATCTTCTATCTCCCTTCAGAGAACTAAGTTCCTTGTCATCGAAAGGCTCTTCGAGGTAATATGCATCACTTTGCGCACGTTCTATGTTAGCTCCACAGAGTAAACCGGTTGGAGAGAGTTTTGCTTCTGAGAACATGGTTGCACTTTTTGTCATATCTTTAAGCAGCGTTGTTTTACCGTACGGATAAGCTTGAAGGATATCTCCTAAGAAGAGTTTGAAAAACTGCGGTTGTTTGGCAAGGACCGTAACCAGTTCAAGAGGGTAGCCAAGTTTTTTCGCTGCGTTTTGGGCAGGATATTTTGTGATGGTGGATGAGAGCTGCACACGCATACTCAGCCATTCGTTAAAGAGATGACTCTGATAGGCAGATACTAGGAGCTTTTCCTTGCTTCCTTTGAGCTTTTTACCGCTGTGAGCGATCTCTTTACCTTGTTCAAAAGATTGGCTGTCTTCACCAAACCTCTGATAACCATAGTAGTTAGGTATCCCTTCTTTTTGCATTTTCAGTGCAGTGGAACGGAAGAACTTTGCATCTTTGGTAGAGACATCATGCAGGATAATAGAAAATCTGTTGCCTTTAAGGTGTCCTATTTTTATAGGTGCTTTATTGTAGGTTTTCTCCAATATCTCTATACGTTCTGTAGTGAGATTTTTCTCAAGCTCTTTTTCGTACTTTTTGGGTAGTGAAATGTATTGTATCGTTGTGGCATTTTTATCTTTGAGTCCTGCGTAACCGATATCACGTTCATCGAGTCCTGTAGCTTTGGAGATCACATGGATAAGCTTCCATGTACTCATGTCGGTTTTTTTGATCTTGAGGATCAGGAAGTTTCCTGTCCCGCTGAAACTATAGAGAGGTATCTCTTCTACAAAGAAACGTTCAACTGTCTGTTTAAAGTCGAAGTTGATAGGGTGGTGGGTATAAGCGTAAGTTTTATGCATAAAGGAATTATATCCAATCAATCTCTGAGTAACACTTGTTAATGATCAAAATTATTTGGAAACATTACAGCATATGAGTGATAGTAATTAGTGTGCAAAGAGTGAGGGGAAACTCTAACCGCATTTTCCCGGTGCACACTTCATCTCTCCGCATTTGCCTTCCAGTTTACTTTTGATAGTACCTGATTGCATCTCATCAAGCATCTTTTGTGTTTCTACCGGATGGACAATAAAGTTATATGCTTTGTACAGGGTATAAATACCGTAAACGATCACTAACAGTGCGGCAAATTTCATCATGACATCACGCAGTGACCCTTTTTGTAGAAATTTAGTGATAGTGCCCAGAAAAAAGAGTGCTGGGATAGTAGCCAGCCCAAAGGTTGCCATGACTATCGCACCCCAGAATGGTGAAGCAGTACTTGCAGCAAAGATTGCGAAGGAGTAGACAAGACCACAAGGGATGATGCCGTTGAGCATTCCCAACATGAAAAAGCTGGAGTAGGTTTTCGAGCTGATCAGTTTACGGAAATTGTTTTGATACCAGCCGTTCTTTGAGATAGAAAATTCTGCAGAGTTTAAGAATTTAAAATTCCCCAACAGAGATAGACCTGCCAGTATCATCAATACACCTGTTAGTAAAAAGAGTACTCCCTTGGTCGTAGGAGTAAATGCGATTACCCGTCCAAGCAGTCCAAACATTCCACCAAGGATGGCATAGGTAGTGACACGCCCGAAGTTATATGCAAGGTGCTGACTGGTTTGTTGCCACCATGCATTTTTTTGATCGATTTTAGTAGAACTGTAGGCAACAACGATACCGCCGCACATTCCGATACAATGTCCAACACTGCCTAAAAATGCAGTGGTCAAGATGATGATAAGGTCTATATTTTCCATAACGAAACTATAGTATTATTTTGTTAAAATAGTGTTAAGAATCTCGTAAATATCGTGAGATATATGGCTTTCACGAAACTCGATTTTCCAACTGTGCCAGAAAAACTTGCCAAAAACTTGTCGGTTGTTTATAGAAGATATTATTCCTCATTTGAAGGAGATTCATGGTTGATTTAAAATTATTTGTATTCATTTTTATTTCTTTTTTATTGATTCAAGGCTGTTCTTCTAAAACGGAACCTAATATGGATCATATTGTTAATAAAATAGTTGAAGTTGAAACACCTAATGGAAACTATACTGCAGTGAATAAAAAAACTGGAGCATATGGTAGATATCAAATCACGCCAAATACTGCAAAATACTATTCAAAAAAACTTGATATCGATTATAATAGATGGAAAGAGCCAAGTAACCAAGATAAAATTTTTAAAGCCTTATTATCTGACAATATTAGATGTCTTCGAACAAAAGGTCATAAAATTAATACTTTTACAGTTTATGGAGCTCATCAACAAGGGGCTACCGGTTTTGATAATATAATGAATAACAGAAATTTGGATGATAATATGTATGTAAAATTAAGAAGAAATATTCCTGCAGAATATAGAAATTGTAAAGATGAAGAACTTTGTGAAGTTTGGGTAAGGTATTGGAAAAAGAAACTTAGTTGATTTAAGTTCCATCGATAGAATTGCTATCATAGAAAAAAGAGTAATAAAATCCAAATTGATCATGGCCATATAAGTGACTGTGCCAAATTTGTGCCAAAATCTTTCTTGGAAGAAGTGGCCCCAAAGTCCGTATATTAGGGTAGTTATTAAACTTACAGTTAATCTAATACTATTATTTGTTAAAATAGTGCTAATTGAGTTGAAGGAAAATTTTGTGTTCAAAAAGTTAAAACGAAATTTTGTAAAGATGTTCCGCGAACTTTTGGTCTATCATCACAGTTCACTGGAATATAGAGCAAAGATCTTGACGCTGATGGTTTCATCAAATGAGAGGATCGATGAGTGTGAAGAGCAGGCACTTAAAGAAATAGCACATAAGATTTATCATGAAGATCCTGAAAGGGCAGAGTTATTGATCGATACAGTAAAAGAGTATCATGTAAAGATCAGAACGAATAACGGTTTGGATTTCGAACATTTGGTGCAAGAGGTAGATAGAGAGAGCAGGGCAGTAAACCGTTATGTTGAAAAGATCGATTTTGAGCTTCTAGAAAGACTGCATGAGTGTATGAAAGAAGAAGAAGATATAATATTCCAACAGAGAGTAATAGAGTTTTTACAGATGCTTAAAGAAGAATATGGCAGAAAGACAGAGAACCAATAAATAGTTTTTTCACTGGATATAGAGAACAAGGGGAAGGATGGAGTGGTATCGTTTTATCATAAGTGGTAAAGTCCAAGGAGTCTTTTACCGCAAATCAGTCTCCCAGTTAATGATGAGAAGGCAGTTCAAAGGGTTTATACGAAACTTGGAGGACGGGACAGTAGAAGTTGTTGCAGAGATCTATGATGAAGACTTCAATGCTTTTATGAAGATACTCCAAGAGGGATCGCCTCTGAGCCATGTTGAAGAGATACGTCATGAGATCATTGATGATGCAGAGTTTCGTACAGATGGTTTTGAAATACGCTATTAGGAGCTAAAATGAGCAGTGGCTGGACATGTCAATATATGGGAACAAACGGAGAAGAGAAAGAGTGGTGTATCAAGCTTTCTCATAAGTGCGATCCCGGTTGTAAAGGATGTGTGATCTACAACCAAGTGACATTTTCTGAACCTAATATCTCTGAAGAACAACAGCGTAAGGCTAAAAAGCGTAGTGATAATCCTTTAAAAAGATAGAAGTAATAGTCCGTTAATGAATAAAGAGTACTATATGTTCTAATGAAGGAAACAGGGATAATTCTAAGTAATATACTTTGATGTGATCTGTTTTTATGAATAGGTTTCAGTAAAAGGGGAAAATAATGATAACAATGGATGAGTTTTTAACAGAGTGCAAAAAATCGTTTAATGCACTAGAAAAAGATTTTGGTCAAGAAGCAGAGACCGAGGCTAGATGCTGGTACTGTGATGATATAGCAAAAGATGTTGAGCTTATGAAAAATGTTGCCGAAAAATTAGCACAGTTGTATGATTAATATCGTTTAAAATGATAACGGTACGCGCCACAAGGCGGTACGTACTGCTATGTTATCAGGTTGTATTACTTGAGTGTCATGCATGATGTCACCCTTTAGAATATGGTCAGTCTAATATTGACTAATTATTCAGTTCTTTCCATATCGTGATCATACTGTCCGTCACGGGCATATCCGTTTAACATACAGCGTTTGAGTAACATTTTTTGAGCAGCAGCCACATTGCTCTCCTGACCTTTCCAGGCTTCAAGTACCGGTGCCTGTAGCGCGCGTCCATAAGAAAAACTGACTTCCCATGGATGTGGACCTATCATGTTCATAGCATTCAGATTGGCTGTGGCATCTTCTGCACTCTGACCACCGGAGAGAAATACGAGTCCGGGCACTGCAGCCGGCACATAGCGTCTCATACAGCGTATCGTAGCCTCGGCAATCTTCTCCGGGCTCTCCTGTTGTACACATTTCAACCCGGGGATAACCATATTGGGCTTTAGCAGCATCCCCTCGAACACTACACGGTGGGTATCCAGCTCTGTAAAGACTGTCTCAAGTACTCTGGATGTAACTTCTTCACAGCGTTCGATAGTGTGACTACCGTCCATCAGTACTTCAGGTTCTACGATCGGCACTATATCCAACTCTTGGCAGAGTGCAGCATAACGCGCCAATGCATGGGCATTTGCACGAATGCCATAATCCGTAGGGATATTGTGCTCGTCGATCTCGATCACCGCACGCCACTTTGCAAACTTCGCCCCTAGTTCTTTATACTCAATAAGCTGGTCACGCAGACCGTCCAGCCCTTCAGTGATCTTTTCACCGGGAAATAGTGCCAGATCTTTTGCACGTTTGTCCACCTTGATCCCCGGCATAATACCTCGGCTAAGTAGCAGCTCAGGAAAGGGGATACCGTCCTGGGTACTTTGACGCAGTGTCTCATCATAGAGAATGACACCGCCGATATATCGTTCGATCCCTTCACTTGTAAAAAGGATCTCCCGGTACCTGCGACGAATTTCTTCAGTAGATTCGACATTGACCTTATCGAAGCGTTTTTTGATCGTGGGAGTACTTTCGTCTGCTGCCAGTACGCCTTTTTGTTTTGCAACAATGGCATTGGCTACGGATTTGAGAGTTTCTATGTTCATGTGCAACCCCTTTTTTATTAACTGTCTATACACATAACTTTATAGTGGTGGAATACTTTGTCTATATGTAGAGTATACAAAAAATGTCTGGCTATTTCAAGAAGTATGTATCTCAATGGCATATCCTCTTTACTCCAAAAATGCGTTTGAAAGTGTATATATTCCCATTATTGTATCCAATATATCTGGTAGGGGTTCCTAAATACAATTTGAGAACCAGTAAGAAATCCAGTCGAATATGGAGCAGGTCATAGAGTGGGTTGAGATATTGGCATATGCTTCCGCAAGCAAAAAAGCTTGCGGGATGAGTTTAAAGACCTCTGGAGACAATAATGGCGATGGCCATCTGCTGTGCCGCGAGAACAGAGTTTTGCGTTGCGAAAAGGTTGGCATTTTGAAACTGCTGTGTTGTGATAAAAGTATCGGATACCATCCCGATATTGTCTGCCATGACCAGTATGGTGTCGCCCATCTCCCCTATCCGGTCGGCCATGACACCAATATCGGCTGAGAGCTTGAGCATACTGTTGAGTGAGTCCTTGAGTGTTGGTGTCGATGTTGTAGGCTCAAGACCCTCGATCGCAATGACATAGCCGTCAACAGCCGTTGCAATGAACGTTAGCATAACTGATAGGTCATAAAGTTGCATTATTGTTGTGTCGTCGATATAAAGTGTGCCGTTTTCTGAATCGTTTTTTATGCTGTTGCTAAGTGCAGTCACCTGTTCACGAAAGCTCTCGACGTCATCAGCGATATTCTGAAGCTGGTATTTCATTGTCCATGGGCTGAGCATCACCGAATGCATACGTGAGGAGAGCTCCATGCCATCAGCAATCAGTTCATTGTAGTCGAGTGCACGCGTGCTCGTTTCAATAACGGAGACCAGTGCCAGTGCATTGGTCTGTGTCTGCAGTAATGTATCGGTACTTGTGATCATGTTTGCACTTTGAATCTCCTGGGTCGTGACAATACGGTCCGCCATGATGTCGATATTGTCAGCCATGACCAGAATCTTATCCGCCATCTCCCCGATCCTGTCTGCCATCGTGCCGATATCATCAGAGAGTTGAAGCATAGCGGTAATACCGTCTTTGATGGTCAGTACAGAGGCTGCATTGTCAAGCTGCTGTAGATCAAGTGAGAGTCGCAGCGCTTCATTTGCCAGGTTCAGGTTTGTTACTGAAAGCAGTTCAAGGGCATCGAGGATATCAGCATCGAGCTGTAAAGGTGCCGAGAGGCTTTCATCGACAGCACTGATGGCATTGACCATATCACGAGCCTTCTGGTTGGCTTCTACCAGCGGGGCACAGACTGAAGAGGCATTGAGCTCTAGCGTGCTCAACTCACTCTTAAACGATTCAGACTGAAAAACAAGGTCTTGTAGGTCTTCTTTTAAGGCTGCGGATGCCGGTATACCCATAAAAAATATAAAAACAGCAGCCGTACTAATAAAGTTGTTCCATAGTTGTTTCATTCAGTTCTCCTTTTTTACAGTCCGTAGGACTCGATGATGCCGACAGTGATCATTTGAGAAGTAGTCAAAGAATCAACCGTGTAGGACATGTTCGATGTCTGTGTCTCTTCAACCCCAACGATTCGCTCGCTCATCACGCCGATATTGTCGGCCATGACGATGATCTTGTCATTCATCTCCATAATGCGGTCGCTCATCAGTCTGATATCCTGTACCAGCTTCAGCATTGAACTCGTGGCATCTGAAAGGACAGGTTTACTAGTCAGCGGAGCAAGCAGTTGCACGGTTCTGGCAAAATTTTCTGTACTCTGAGCCAGAGCCCTGTTGATCTCCGAGAGGTCGCTAAGATAGGTCAGCGTGTCACCGTTGATATAGTGTGAAGCCATTGCACTGTTGATACTGAGGAAGGTATAGAGGCTGACGACCTTTCCCATCAGCTGTTCAGACTCTGATTGTATTTCATCCAGTTTATCTGCCATATTAAAGTTGGTCAGTATTGTCATCTGCATATCAGAGCTCAGCGCATCGCCATCTGATTGGATTTGCTCAAGGGTAAGATTGTAGACAATCGACGAGAGAGAGCTGTTGAGTGCGGCGATATTCTGCTGCGTTGTAAGCAGTGAAGCCTGAATGAACTGCATGTTTGTGTTCTGCAGCGTCATAGTGACGACGATCTTGTCCGCCATCGAACCGATATTATCTGCCATGAGCAGGATGCGGTTTGCCATCTCGAGGATACGGTTTGCCATTGTACCGATATCGTCAGAAAGGCGCAACATAGCGCTGAGTCCGGCCCTGTATTCGAAAAGATCGGCAACCGATTCGATACTGTTGAGCTCCAATGCGATTCGGACACTCTCTTGCGCCATTGATCTGCTGATAGTGCTTAGAGCATCAAGCGATGTCAGATCCTCCTGTGTCAGGCTCATCGGTGCAGAGAGCTGTGTATAGACCACTTCAATACTCTCGATATAAATTTCAATAGAGGTGTTCAGAGTGCCCAGTTTCGAACAGTCGTCCCCCTGATCAAAACTGAACTCGGAGAGATTTGCATCGAGCGAATTTCCCTGACTGACAAGGCCATGCAGATCTGTCGTCAATGATGCATGGGCATTAACCATAAACAGAATAAGTAGTAACAATGATGATGCAAAATGTTTTTTGAACATGATAGTTTCCTTTGGTTAAATATGTTTATTTACAATAAGTTATTTTTATTATAAAAAGTCCGGAATTATACGTGTTATAGATTAGGGAAACATAAAATATAGTGATTTCTTCCTCTTGGAAGCATAATCAAGAAGTAATGGTCAATGACTTATAAATATCCGCCTCATAAGACGAAGAAAGAAGAGCTCCTCTTGCTCCCAGCGAGACGATGGGAGTGTAGACATAACTTTTAATTACTACAAAATCTTTAATGACAATTTAGTTTCTATTCTGCATTCCCATCAAGATGATACAAACGATTCAAGGCTTGAGTATCCTTAAATATAGTGTTAGAGGTATTGCTGTCAACTCTAAGCCAGCCCAGTACAGGTCTCCCTTCCACATACCATAAGTTATCAATTTTCTTTAGCCTGTAAAAGGCCCGGGTGGAAGAAAATGGGCCTGCATTCTGTTGAACAATTTGGATTGATTCATTAAAGACATTTGAAATGATAGCTACATGCCCGTACGGATTCAGAAGAGTAGGAGAAAATATAATTAAATCTTCTGTCACAGGCTTGCTTTTTGAGCCATTTGTAAACTGAAGTAGATTTCTTTGTTTGTTAAGTTGACCGTCTTTAAGAGATGGATCGAAGAAGTGTTTGGCATGACCCATTGAATCAGGCATTTTATGATTGAATCGTTGGTAATAATATCTTTTTACAAATTCGACGCATTGATATTTGATACCAAGATTATAACCATCAGGTGAGAGATTTCGGCCGCTGGAATGATTAACACCGCCATTAAAATAGACATTAACCCCGTTGAACTTGTCGATAACCGTGCCAACTTCCATAGATGTATTGAGATTGGTATTTGTCATAAAGTAATAGATCTCAAATAGAAGAATAAATAATAAGAACGGAACGGTGAAATACTGTCTCCTCATGGCATCTCCTTGTTGAACTGCTTGTTAGATATATGTTTCACCTAATAAATTAGCTAGTACATAAAATACGCAGCTAACTATTAGCATTGTTACTGTGTAACCCGCTAAAATGTAATGAGTGATCATATATACCTTCTTTGTGTGTCGGTAAGGCCATATAAGGTATGTGGATATACTTGAGAGTAAGACAGAGAACAATATGGATATGTGGCTTCCTTTATTAATAACGAAGTGTCCATATTGATAAACCTGCGGTGGATTACCATGATCTATTACACCACCACTAGCAATAAGAGCAATATTAAGTAACACCAAGTAAATGGATGCCCCAAGCAATGAATAGCCGCTAATTATTCTTATAGGTTTAATCATTTGTTGCATAACTATATTAACAAAGGAACCTGACGTCCTCTATCCCCTTTATTTAAGTAGAAGTAGTATACAAAAAATGCCAGGCTATTTCAAGCAGTATGTCCCCAAGGATATATCTCGGTTGGAGAGAGTTGTAGGCTGCTGGGATAATCTATTGGATGTTTGCAACATTTTAATTTCCACTTAGCCGTTTACCAAATGAAATCGCATATGCTGATGAGCGGAAGAGAAGGACAGGATCACTTGTCGGCTCAATGCCATCAGTCATCACGAGTGGATCGAAATTGATTTTTTCGCATTCTGCACCTTTTTGAGGCATAGCGGAGGTAATTGTAAGTGTACCGACTTTGATCTCTTTGCGGTCAGATGGCCATGACAATGTAGGGTTATCCTCCGGATCACCGGGGATGCCGATCGTCAGTATCATATCCCATTGCACAGGACCAGAAATGGTTCGTTCTATTAACTTTTGTTCAAGGAACTTTGGCGGTGAAGACTTTAGTTCATCATCGGTCATCTGTTTTTCTCCATCCTTGGGAACGAATCGCCAGCGAACTAGAGTGGTCTTGTTATCACGATTTACAAATTTGAACGTGTGAATCCCAAAGTAACTGCTGTTTGTCCAGCTAACCGGAGGGTTGTTTTTGGCTAGAAATTCAGATTGCGGCAAGCTATCAGGATGGCTTGCCTTGAATGCTTTGATCTTTTCCGGATCAGGCTTACCGGTTGCAGGGTCGGGTTTCTTAGCGATGATATTATCCAAAAAGGTCTGTGGGGATGCCGCGCCAAAAACCGGCGTGTTGAGCATCGTCATATGCTGTAGGCTGCCATCAGGCAGCCTGAACTCCAGGGCCATACCGCGCGGAACTTTTGCAGTATCCGGAATTTCTGGATTGCCGCCGGGCAAGGAGAAGCGTGCGATAACCGACACGGGCTTGCCTGAAAACAGTATAGAGCGCGTATAGGTATTCGCTTCCGGTGATCCTACAAACTCGCCGGTTGCACATGTCCCTTTGATGTGATTACGGCGTTCTCCCGAATGTACTCCAAAAGTACTCTCCAGTGCGGAGACAACCTGATCGGCAGTAACCTCTTTTTCCGCTGCCATGCAAAGTGGTGCAGCAAGTGTCAGCATTCCGCTTAGCAGCCATGTTGGTAGATTGTTTTTTTTTATGGACATGTAAGCTCCTTTTGTGAAATAGGATAAGTCGCCCAGCTATTCATTAGAGGAAAAGAATGTCCTCTATGCTCGTTATTGAAGTATAAGCAGTATACAAAAAATTTCAGGCTATTTCAAGAAATATTACTTCACGTCTTTCCCAAACTTCGCTTTGAGTTTCGCGATCTTTGGGGGTATCACTGCCATACAGTAGCCCTGCATCGGGTTTTGCTGGTAGTAGTCTTGATGATAGGCTTCTGCTTTGTAGTAATTCTCTAACGGTTCGATCTTGGTGACGATCGGGGCATTCCAGTCTTCCTGCGCTGCTTCTAACGCTGCCTCAGCTGCCTCCTTGGTCTCTTCATCGGTGTAAAGGACCGTAGAACGGTACTGGGTACCGTGATCGGCTCCTTGCTGATTCAATGTAGTAGGATTATGAGTAGCAAAGAAGACATCTAAAAGTGTATCTACGGTGATCACGCTGTCATCATAAGTGATCTTTATCACCTCTGCATAGCCTGTATCTCCAGTACATACATCTCTGTAGGTAGGGTTAGGTACATGACCGTTAGCGTAGCCACTCTCTACATCATGCACTCCTCTTAAAAGCTCAAATACAGCCTCTGTACACCAAAAACATCCGCCGCCTACAACTAGTTCTCTGATAGCCATTTGATTATCCTTAGTTAAATTGATTTAATCTATATTTACTATATCTGCTATAATACATACTAAATCTAAAACCAATCTTGTGAAAGGATCTTTTTCAATGAATGTAAATGTCGTTTGTCCGCATTGTCTCAAAGTGAATCGAATTCCCAAAAAAGATAACTATAGCAAAGCGAACTGTGGAGCATGTAAAAACTCTCTTTTAGATAGTAAACCTGTAGAAGTAGATGCCGCTAAGTTCAGTACTTTCGTTGTTAATTCGGATATCCCTGTTGTGGTAGACTTCTGGGCACCTTGGTGCGGTCCATGCCGTCAAATGGCGCCGGCCTTTGAAGAAGCAGCGCTCTCAATGCCGCTTAAAGTACAGTTTTTGAAAGTCAATACAGAGAATAACCAACAGCTTGCAGCACAGTACGGTATTCAGAGTATCCCGACACTTATTGTCTTTAAAGGAGGCAAAGAAGTCGATCGTCTCAGCGGTGCACTGAGTGCAGGAAGATTGCAAAACTGGGTAGGTCAGTATTTATAAGAAAAGAGAGTGAGGATTTAGTCACTCTTACAAACAACCCTATCTTTGAAGATCGGGGTTAAGATATAGAAGTTTAGGAGAACGATGAGCAAGATATTGCTACTGGAAGATGATACAAATCTCAATGACACGGTGACTGAGTTTCTTGAGGACGAGGGCTATGAGGTAGTCTCTGTATATGACGGTGAAGAAGCACAGGAGAAGCTCTACGAAAACAGGTATGACCTTCTGCTGCTTGATATCAATGTACCTGGTATAGATGGTTTTGAATTGCTTAAAGAGAGTAGGGAACATGGGATAGTCGCACCTGCGATCTACATCACTTCGATGGATAGTGTAGAGGATCTGGAAGAGGGATTCAAAAGCGGTTGTGATGATTATATACGTAAGCCTTTTGCACTAAAAGAGTTGAAAATACGTATTGATACACTACTAAAACGCAGTTTTTATCATCAGGAAAAAGAGCGTATCATCATTTCCAAAGATATCGCGTATGATATCAATAACAATGAGCTTATTATTGAAGATAAGCCTGTGTCATTAGGCAATAAAGAAGCAATACTGCTGAAGTTATTTGTAAAAAATGAAGGTAAGGTAATGGCTCATGAACTTATCTTTGATCACTTATGGGGATACGATGAGGAACCTAGTGACTCTGCATTGCGTACCTACATCAAAAATTTACGTAAACTAATAGGGAAAGATAGAATTGTCAGTATTAAAAAGCAAGGCTACAAGTTCATTACTGAGAAGTGAGAAGAAATCTTTACGAAGGTTTTTGACCCTTTATATACTATTGGTAATGATGGTTATTTCCACACTTGGGATACTATATTACCAAACACATAAAGAGTTGGTACTTTCAGAAAAGCGCGCTGATCTTGCAAAGTATGCCTATATTCAAACAAGACGTCTTAAAGTACTGCATCACTTCTTTGATGAGCGCACTGACTATCCTAGAGATCCACGCTTTCGATCAGCGATCTATGACATCGAGTATAAACAGATATTTTCATTGTTAAAAAATCAATCTGTAGACTTCCAGCAAGAGATTTATTTTAAAGATGGGGTAATCCAGTTTGTAAAAAGTATGGATATTTTCTATTTGGGTGCAAAATATTTGATCATTGAGATAGATGATGGTGGTGAATGGCATGATCATTTGATTAAAAAGATATTAGGTTATGGATCTTTAGCACTATTCCTCTTTATATTCTTTGGATACTATCTTGCTAAACTCTTTGTCAAACCTATGCGGGATTCGATTATGTTGTTGGATCGCTTTATTAAAGATACGACCCATGAACTCAATACTCCCCTTTCAGCGATTCTGGCAAACATTGAGATGATGGATACCAGTGTTATGGTGGAGAAAAACAAACAAAAGCTCAATCGCATCAACATTGCAGCCAAAACAGTATCGGTACTTTATAAAGATCTCACCTACTTAACGTTGGAGCAGGAAAAAGAGTATGAAAATGAAAGGATTGAGATTGAGGAACTGCTTTATGACAGATTAGAATACTTTAGAGTACTGGCACAATCAAAAGGGCTTTCTTATGAGATGGATATTCATCATGCAGAGATTATCATGGATCGTAGAAAACTCACACGGGTCATAGATAATCTTCTCTCTAATGCTATCAAATATAATAAACGAAAAGGAATAGTAGGTATTCGGCTACGTGAAGGAAGCTTAGAGATTTGGGATACCGGTGTTGGTATCTCAGAAGAGGAAAAGATACTTATGTTTGATAGATATAGAAGGTTTAATGAGACTGAAGGAGGGTTTGGTATCGGATTGAGTATTGTTAAAAAGATACTGGATGAATATAGTATTAAGATCGAAGTCTTCTCTAAAAAAGATGAGGGTACAAGGATGGTGTTGAAATGGTAAAAAAAATGATTTTGTTTATCCTGTTGAGTGTTGGTATATTTGCAGAAAATGCGTATGAGCGTAACTGTATTCCTTGCCATACAAATCTTTCAACAAGTTTACAGGGAATGTTCAAAAACTATCTACTGGTCTACAGTGGCGAGGAGACGGTAAAAGCAGCACTTCGCCACTATATGCGTTATCCTTCCAACCATATCTCAGTGATGTCAGATCTGTTTTTAGACACTTACGGTATTAAAGAGAAGTTATATATCAGTGATGAAGAACTAAAAGAAGCGATTGATATCTATTGGGAGACTTACAAAGTATTCGGAAAACTAAATTAAGAATATCTGTAGAAGTAATAACTTTTAAGTATTTCATGTTACTATACCTGGTCATTATATTATTATGAGGAAGGACAAGAATGAAAAAAGTAATGGTGATCATGTTTGCAATTATGTTTGCAATGGTAAGTACAACTTCTGTTGCAGCAGCAAATTCTAAAACAGGTCAAAAGATCTTCAAAAAGAAATTTCGTAAACAATGTAGATTTTCAGGAGTAAAATTTGCCAGACATCACACGCAGGGTGAGTGGGAAGAGATCTGGGATGAGGGCAAATTTAAAGAAGAAGCAAAAACTATATGTCCAAGATTGAAGATCGAAGATATTAAAGAGTCATGGTGGGAGCATGTTTATGACTTCTCATATGAATACGCTAGCGATGGACACATTCCTAAGTGCTAAACTAGTGTAACGTGAAGAAACAATTTTGCTATTAAATCATTTTTTTAGCATTTTTTCTTCACAATCTTTTCACAATTAACTGATAATATCAACTCATCTCAATAAAAGGAAACAAAATGAAAACTGTAATGAAACTTGCAACTGCAGCACTTCTTGGTGTAGCAGTACTATCAACAACTGCTTCTGCTGACGTAAAAAAAGGTCAAAAACTTTATATGAAAAAAATGAAAGCAGCATGTGGATTCTCTGGTGCTAAATTTGCTCAAAAACACACTCAAGATGAGTGGGAAGAAATCATGGGTGCAGGTAAATTCGCTGATGAAGCTGCGAAAATTTGTCCAGGTCTAAAACTAAAAGATAACTATGTACAAGATATCTATGACTTCTCATATGAGTATGCGTCTGATTCAGGAAATGTTCCATCTTGCTAATCTCCAAGCGTAAAATTTAATAGGCACTCCGAAGAGTGTCTATTTTAAAATTTGCGTGATATAATTCAATTTCTAAAATAAAAATCATAAAAGGAACTAATATGAAAAAACTTGCAATCGCAATGTTACTAGCTGGTGCTACATCACTTATGGCTGATGGTGCTGCAATCTTCGCTAAGTGTGTAGGATGTCATGGTGCAAATGCTGAGAAATCTGCACTTAACAAATCTGCAATCATCAAAGGTCAAGATACTGCTAAAACAGTTGAGCAACTAAATGCTTACAAAGCTGGTACACTTAACCAATACGGTATGGGTGGTCTTATGAAAGGTCAAGTTGCTGCATTGAGCGACGAAGATATCCAAGCTGTTTCTGAATATATCGCTGGATTGAAATAATCCTTTTTTCAAAAGCCTTCTGGCTTTTGAAATACTCTTCATTTTTTACTTTAATACCCTTATCCGATTACATTTAAAATAGTTTAATACCTACTACATCTGTCAACTTGGCATTTTACTGCAATGGTTTTAGTTTATATACTTTTAATAAATAACGTAATAGTTGTGATCATACCCCTTTAATTATCTCATAAAATATCATTTTAATCATCTAAAACCTTTAAAAATTATTTTTTTAAAATATATTGTACTTAACGTACAGTACCGTGTAGACGGTGATTTACGGTTTTTAAAATAGATTTAAAATAAAAAATAAATAAAATCAATAGATTTACTTGACATTAAATAAAAACTTGGTTAGAATGCTAATATGAAATGAGAATAGGCATTTCTAAATACCTTAGATAAACATAGTGGACAAGGTATAGAAGTTTTTCGTAGTAATGTTGTCTCCCACACTCAGTAGTATTCTGAAAATACTAGGAAAAACTGATATATATGTGTTTATCTAGGGTATTTAGAGATGCCTTATATAAGGAGTTGAAATGTCGCCAAGTTGTCCTATCTCTACTAGAAGAGTAGATGCGAACATGGTACGTATCATCTCTTTTCAAGTTGCCTTAATTACATTGGCTCTCATTATTACAGGTAAATCTTTTCTAGCTTTTTTACTTTTGTTTGACTTTGCAGTGAGGATATCAAGAAGACCGGAACTGAGTCTTTTCAATCTGATAGCTAAGTATACAGTCAACAGATGTAATATCACACCGAAATTATGTGATGAATCTCCTAAGCGTTTTGCACTCGGTCTAGGTTTTTTTACTTCACTTTTACTTGTGGTCCTTTATCTTGCAGGTCTTTATACAATTGCTTCAGTTGTAGGAATAGTGCTCCTTTTTGCTGCTTTACTTGAGACGATATTTGATTTTTGTATTGGATGTAAGCTATACTACGCCATTCAATTAATAAAAAGCATTTTTAACAAATAAATTTACCTTCCAACTTAGTAGAGCGGAAGGTGAAGTGTCTTGAAGGCGGGAGGTAGTCATGATAGGGATTTCCACAAAAACAGTGTATGCAGTTGCTGCATTGCATGAGTTAGGATCGATAGAAACAGGAAAGGTACTTAAGATTAAAGAGATTGCAGCAAAAGCTTCAATCCCTCAAAACTTTTTGGAACAGATCCTGCTTGAACTGCGCAAAGGCGGTATCTTGAATAGTATTAAAGGTGCTCATGGCGGTTATATGCTGGCTAAAGCGCTAAAAGATATTACACTGAAAGATATCATGGAGACATTGGAGTCTGATGCATTTTCGGATGTATGTAAAACTGACAATCCTACATTAAAACTCTTTTGGTCAGATATCATTGAGCGTGTAGGTGAGGTCTTTGATATACCGCTTTCTGAGTTGAGAAACTATCAGCTGAAAGCAAATCAAGCACTTAACTTCTCAATTTAACGAGGAAAACTTTATGGATAATACAGTAGATTTTGAATATTACAATACCCTCATGGTACACAGTGTAGGCAATAGAGTGGGTCCTATCGCACCGGTAATGGCACCATCAGCAGCCTTTGGGTATGAGAATGCAGAAGAAGCGGAAGGTATCTTTGCCGGAACTGTTGCAAAACCGCTTTATGCACGTGTGGGAAATCCTACGAATGGAAAGTTAGAGTCAATTGTAGCAAAAATGGAAGGCGGGATCGGTGCTATTGCTACTGCTTCAGGAATGGGAGCTATGTCAATGGTGAGCATGGCGATCCTGAACAGTGGAGATGAACTGCTTTGTATTGGTGGATTTTTCGGGGGAACTTACTCAATGGTCAATGAGACCTTGGTACGTTTTGGTATCTCTAACAGTTTTTGTGAAGTTGATGATTTTGACCATATAGAGTCTAAACTCAAGAGCGGCATCAAGATGGTATTGATGGAGAGTGTAGGTAACCCGAGTCTTAGACTTCCTGATGTGCAAAGGATTATTGATCTTTGTAATGAGTATGACACGATACTTGTGATCGACAATACTGCAACACCGATTTTATTAAGACCGATTGAAATGGGTGCAGATATCGTAGTGCACTCTTCAACGAAAAATATTTCAGGTCACTCTGCAGCACTTGGCGGGATCGCTGTCTTTAGATCCGTTGATCCGGAACATGATAAATTACTTCATCCAAAGTATGCAGATCTACATAAGTTTATCAAGAAAATGGGTGATAAAGCATTTATGCCTATCTTCAAAAAACGTGCGATCAGAGATATGGGTATGACAGCCAATGCTTTTGGATCATTTATGACAATGATAGGGCTTGAGACACTGCCGCTTAGAATCGAGCGTATCAACCAAAATGTTGAGAAAGTTGCATCGATCCTGGCAGATAGCCTTCCTGAAGACGTAAGTGTAAATCATCCTTCATTGCCTAGCAGTCCTGACTATGCGAGATACAAATCTGACTTTGCACAGGGATGTGGACCGCTTTTGACACTTGATTGTGGGACAAAAGAGAGAGCTTTTAAGTTGCTTGATGCACTTAATGTAGTCATCCAAACAGCAAATATCGGTGACAATAGAAGCCTTGCTTTGCACATGACGAGTACAATTTTTAGTGATTTTGATGAAGAGGCACGTAAGTTCCTTGGTGTACATGATGGACTGATAAGGGTTTCCATTGGTTTAGAAGATCCGAAAGTAATCGCTGAAGATTTTATCCAAGCGGCAAATGCGATCTAATGCATTTATACTGATCTTATCTCTTTTTTCTGTTTTATTAAACGCCAAAGAAGAGATCAGAGCATTAGATTATCTCAATACAGTGCGTCAAAATAGCGGACTGATACCTCTTAAAGAAAACAAGCTGCTGAATCGAGCAGCTTTATCTCATGCCAACTACCTTGTTTTGCAGCAAAAACTAGGCCATATAGAACAATATAATCACAAAGGCTATACGGGTAAAACGCCTGCGGAACGTGTCGTTTATTTTGGCTATCCCTCCAAAGATGTCATGGAAAATATCGCTGTCAATACAAAAAACGGTATCACAGCAATAGATGACCTTCTTGCTGCGATCTACCACCGGTTTGTCTTTTTGAGTATAGATAAAGATGAGATAGGGATAGGGAGAGCCTCTACAGGCAAATTCAAACCTATTAAGGATGCATATGTATTCAATTTGGGTTCTTCAAAACTGAATGCATTATGTCAAAAAGTATATGTACCATTGAACCAGGTTATCTATCTACAGAATGTCTGTAAAGACGGTAAAGCATTGATCCCTCAAGCACTTTATGAGGAAAATCAAAATGAGATCAAATCACAAAATACAAAAGTAGTACTTCATCCTTATCCGGGTCAAAAAGAGGTAATGACCGTATTTTACAATGAAGAGCCAGACCCATTACCTGACTATGATGTAAGCGGTTATCCAATATCCGTACAGTTTAATGATCGGTACGTCAGTTCTGTTCAACTCACCTCTTTTAGGCTTTTTGACGATAAGCATAGAGAGATAGTACAGAACAGAGTGTTTACTTATGAGAATGATCCTCAAAAGTACTTAAAGAAAACACAGTTTGCATTGATGCCATTGAAACGTTTGGAGTATGCAACGACCTACAGGGTAGAATTTGAAGCAGAGGTGGATGGCGAACGCTATCAGAAGTCCTGGAAGTTTACTACCAAACGTTTCAATGATACACTGTACCGCATTACGAACAAAACTACACAAATAGATGCAGAGCCGGGTAGTACGCTCATTCTTTATTTCGTTCCCAACTCTCACCATGATGTGTTAAAGGGATTTAGTGCAACGCACGGACTAAAGGTCTCTTTCATCGATAACAATACTTTGAAGGTGAACATTACTGATGCTGTTGTTGGTGCAGCAAGTATAAAGGCAGGGGGAAGAACTATTTTATTTAAATAGTTTGATGTTTATTCTCAACAAAAATTTGATTTACTTGTCAGTTCCAATAAATATCATTAATATCCAATGAAATACGCTATAAGTTTTAGACTCCAGAAAACCTTATAAAGTTATATATTTTATAAGGTTTTTAGTACGAGGTAATTTTGATATACTCTTTATATAGAAATATGCAATTTAATAAGTAGTTAGCAAAAAAGGGGAAATAATGACACAAGCTATGCCAAAATCGTATATCAAACTATATTGGCGAATCTGGCTAATGATTATTGCTTGCCTCTTAATCCTACGCGTTTACTTCATAGAAGAAGACTTTGCTTACACTTTATTCAATTTCTACATGATTCCAACATGGATTGCAATCATGGTTTTAAACATAATTGAAGGATACAAGCTAAGAACGTATCTTGAAGAAAATCACCACCAAACGTGGGAGAAAATCACAAATGTTCCTGGTTTTGGGTCAGGGGGATACAACGGTTTCCGTGCTTTGCCATTTATCTATTCCGATGACAATTTATCCGATCCAATTCTCAAAGAACTAAAGCTGAATTATAAACGATTCATAAAACTAATTTTGACTGTATTTTTCACAATGCCTTTATTGTTTACAGTTATAGTAATGCTCCCATAAAACATCATTTTTATTTAGTTCTCACAAAACCTTATAATCTAACATATTTTATAAGGTTATTCGCTATAGCGACGTTTGCGAGCCATAAATATACAACCACCCATTGAAAACCTTATAATTTGTTCCATATAGGAATATTGTATAACGTTTTCTGTCATATTTTTATCACTAAAATTTGTAGAGTATTTTTTTGGATATTAGAGTTTTTTATTGGAAATAACATTTAACAGTTAAAGAAGATTGTGTTAAACAATCTTCTTTCCTGCGATATAGACCTCTGAAGCCTTTTGTGTATGGATAATGGTCTGTACTGCGATATCATCGATGGATGAAGGGGTATTTGGAAGAGTGATGACTGTAAAGTCAGACTCTTTGCCTGCCTCTATACTTCCTACATTCAACCCTAGTATGTTTGCCGCATCTGAAGTAACGGACCTGATGAGCAGTGTTGAGAGTTGTTCCAATGGTCCGGCATGATGCATCATCAGTGCGGCACGAAGTTCATCAAAGATATTGAGTGACCAGTTGGAGCTTAGCCCATCGGTTGCAACGCTAAACGGTATGCCGAGTTCTCTTACTTTTTCGATCGCAAGTCTTCCGCACCCAAGCAGTCTGTTAGAACGCGGACAGTGCGCAATAGAGTGACCTTTTGAAGAGAGGTAGGCAAGCTCCTCTTCATTTGCCTGTACGCAATGGGTAAAGTGAGTAGGATAGGTGTCAAATGCATGCATGAACTCACGGATAGTTGTTATAGGTGTGGAAGTATTGAAGTATTTTTCAAAGAAAGGTTTGAACTCACCATTGCCATCTTCCAGCCAATTTCGTTCTGCTTGAGACTCTAAAAAGTGTGCTGAGAGAGGCAAGTTATTTTGTTTGGCTACCTGTACCGCTCTTTGAAGGATCACAGGGTGAACAGAGTAGGGAGAGTGGATCGCAACAGCAGGAGTGATCCGGTCATTTTCCGTACAGTGTTGTGAAGCTTTGACACGTTCTAAAAAGTCATTGTAGAGTGCATCGGCATAAGCGGCACTGGAGCCGATGAGCTCATTGAAAAAAACGACTCTTTGGGATGCCTGCATACACGCCTCAAGCTCTGCTCCAAAACTTGAAATAGCACCGAATGTCGTAACACCGGAATGTAACATCTCTTCAATTTTACTGAGCATCAGTTCATTATCACACTCTTGCAGTAGGTCGTTACGGTGTTCGATCACAGAGTCCAGCCATGACATGAATGTACCGTATTTGAGTGTCGTGGTATTCGCTGAAAACTCCAAATGTACATGGGTGTTGATAAAACCCGGATAGAGTACAGAGTTTTTACCTGCATAGTGGATATCCGCATCGGGGTACTTTTCAGACAAAACTTGCAGTGTATCGACTGCCTCTATCTTGTCACTATAGGCAATGGTACAGTTTTCTACAAATCCTTTTGGCGTATAGACATAGTCTGCTGTGATTAGGTTCATAAAGCTCTCTTGTTTTTTGTAATTTCTTTGTATTGGGTTTAATACTATTTGGATAAAATGATATCTAAAATTTTAAATAAGGTAAAACAGATGAAAATAGTAGTCATTCAAGGTCCAAATCTAAATATGTTGGGAATTAGAGAACAAAATATCTACGGCCCAATGAAACTCGAAGATATTCATGCACAAATGAAAGCTTTTGCAGAGCAGAATAATCATGAGATCGAGTTTTTTCAGAGTAACCTTGAAGGTGAGATCGTAGATCGTATCCAAGAATGTCTAGGGGATGCAGACGGTATCATCATCAACCCTGCAGCATATACACATACTTCTATCGCTATTCGTGATGCGATTGCAGCGGTAAAGATCCCTACACTTGAGGTACACCTTTCCAATATTTACCAAAGAGAAGAGTTCAGACATAAGTCACTCACTGCACCTGTATGTGCAGGACAGATTACTGGTATGGGGCCATACGGGTACCATCTTGCAATGGTAGGTATGAATCAAATGCTTACTGAGATCAAAATGATGAAAGAACATCAAGCTAAGATGCAAGCGGCTCAAGCACAGGCACAGGCTTAATATTTTGGCTTCCAAGTACCCGCTTGGAAGCATATTTGACTCATTGAATTGAGACTACTCCCAAACTATCCTTGAAGAGGTAATCTATGAATTATATGTTAAACAATGAAAATGCTATCTACTATGAATGCGGATACAGTTGTGATAATGTACTCTACCTCTCACTTGGAAGTGAAGCATACTTCATCACTGACAGTCGTTATACGATAGAAGCGCAAGAGCAGGTTCAAAATGCCCAGGTTGTGATTGATCGTGATCTGTATGGCATGGCAGTGGAAATACTTAAAAAGAGTAAGATCAAGAAGATGATCTTCGATCCAAAAGAGTGGTCAGTTGCCGCCTTTCAACACTTTACAGAGAATACCAGGATCAATTTTCATCCAGAACCTGATTTTTCACATAAAAGACGTATCATTAAGAGTGATGAAGAACTAAAAATTATTGCAAAAGCAGTAAAGCTTGGTGCCAAAGCATTTTCTCAACTTGCAAAAGAGTTTCAACAAAACGGTATTGGTGAAAATGAGTTTACGCTTACATATAAAGCCAAGTCTATCCTTGGAGGATACGGCAAATATGATCTGAGCTTTGATCCTATCGTTGCTTTGAATGCAAATGCTGCAAAGCCGCATGCATTACCTACCAATCATCGTATGAAAACAGGTGACCTTCTGTTAGTGGATGCAGGACTTAAGTATAAACGTTACTGTTCTGACCGTACACGTACAGTCCAAGTGGGTGAAGAGTTTACTTTTGGCACTAAATCAAAGTTCTCAAAAAAGAAGATACAAAAAGCCTATGATGTTGTTCTTAAGGCCCACGATAATGCGATAGCTAAAGCAAGATCAGGTATGAAAGCCAAGGAAGTGGATGCATTGACCCGTGACTTGATCACCAAAGCAGGGTTTGGTGAGTATTATGTTCACTCTACCGGACACGGTGTAGGACTTGATATTCATGAAATGCCATATATCTCTTCGCGGTCTGATACGATCATTGAAGACGGAATGGTATATACGATTGAACCCGGTATCTACATCCCGGGTGAATTTGGGATCCGTATCGAAGATATGGTCGCAATGGTTGATGGGAAAGCAGTGGTACTATAAATGCTTAGAAAAAGTATTGATCAAGACAATGAAGTGCTGTTCGCAGGACACTACCCTTATCTCTCACATCAAAATTTGGGAAAGAGGGAAGCGATGCTGGGGATCGGTGGAAATATCGGTGATGTGGTACGACGGTTTGAACATCTTTTTACTTTTTTAAATCGAAGCGCTTTAGTCCATATTAAAGAGACTTCTCCGATATTGAAAAACCCTCCTTTTGGATATATGGATCAAGAAGACTTTTACAATGCTTTAATACGTATTGAAACAGACTTGACACCAAAGGCATTATTGCGATATATTCTCAAAGTTGAGAAGCGTTTTGGAAGAAAACGTCTTTTTAAAGACGGGCCGAGAACACTGGATATAGATATTATTTTTTATGAAAATATGTCCATAAATGACGAGAAATTAACCATCCCTCATCCTCATTGGTTTGAACGGGACTCAGTGCTCATCCCTCTAGCTTATTTGAAAGGTTACCCGGTATGATCCATGAAACATTTGTAGCATCAGATCCAAAAAGTGCTTACATTCAGGCTGTAGAGAAGTATGGCAACAAGATAGAACTTGTTTCTGCTAAACAGCTAAAGTATGATGATGGACAACTAAGATGTGAAATACAAGTGGCTATTCCGGAAGCTGTCTATATTCAAAAGACTATGGGGGATGATACACCTTACGAAAAAAGTGAAGAAGCACTTCTTATAGAAGAGATAGAAGCACTTAAGTCTCAACTTTCACAAATGAAAGAGACACTGCAACATGATATCATCGATAATGATACTGTGATTTCAGAGGTCAAAGCACTTTTAAAGCGTAAAGGGATCGCTGAGGCATGGTTGGATGGAATGATAAACGGCTTGGCCGGTTCACCGATTGCCGAAGATAATAGACTTTTGGTCTCTTATCTGCTAGAAGAGATGGATGAAGCACTGAAAGAAAAACCAGAAGATCTTTCCAGACAAAAAGTAATGATGTTTGTAGGACCTACCGGAACGGGTAAAACTACCACGATTGCTAAATTGGCAGCACGTTATGCCTATCTGATGGATAGACCGTATAGTGTGGCGCTCATCAACCTTGACAGCTATAAAGTAGGTGCGATAGAACAACTTGAACACTATGCGGATATTATGCAGATTGATCATGTTGCTGTTGAAAATGTCCATGGATTTAAAGATGCACTGGATCATTTAGACTCTTATGATATCATACTTGTGGATACGGCAGGAATGTCGCCGTATGATACGCAAAAGCTTATCCGTACGGTGGAGTATGTCAACTCTGATGCACTCAAAGACCTTGAGGTCAACCTTGTACTTCCTGCAACAGTGAAGTATGAGGATATGGAAGATATTTTTACGAACTTCTCTTTTTTGAACCTTGATTCTGTGATCATCACAAAGTTTGATGAAACAAAACATTTGGGTACACTGCTTAATTTTATGTTGGCCTATGATCTTCCTATGAGCTACTTCTCAATAGGTCAAGAGGTACCTGATGACCTGCGTGTAGCAAGCAAAGAGTATTTGCTAGAGCGCTTTATCGGAGATATAGATGCGGGGTGATACCCAGGCTAACCGCTTGGAGATGATGATGAAAAAGCATCAGGTATTCCCTCACTATATACTCTCTTTGCCCCCTTTTGAGATGAAAAAGAGTGCACTCAAAGAATTGAAAAAGGGCGATATCCTGCTTTTGGGACTTGATCATCTCTCTTTGGTACTGTCGGATACAAAAGGTATCTGTGCTGAGGTGATGATCGAACATCATAACTATGCTGATAGGCTAAAGATTATATCACTACATAATCATACAAAAGAGAAGCCATCAAAAAAACATCAGGTTGTCACTGTCTCATTTGGTGAGATTCAAAGCAGAAAATTAGAAGTAGGGCATGTTATAGGAACAATGGATTTGAATTTTGAAGATCTTAATATAGTAACCGAGCAAAAAGAGATCGCTCAATGTTCATTGATAAATGTAGATGGTGAGATCGCTGTACAGGTAAATAGCGTGAACCAAAGGTTATAAAGATTAAAGAAAATATACAAAGGTACGGAATGACAGAACGTAAAAAAGTATTGATTGGAATGAGTGGCGGTGTTGACTCTACAGTGAGTGCGATACTCTTACAAAAAGAGGGATATGAAGTTGAAGGGGTCTATATGAAACTCCATCAAAAAGAGGGCTATCATGAAGAAAACTTTGCCAAAGCACAGCGTGTAGGAGCGTATCTTGGGATCAAGGTACATTTTTTGGATCTAAGTAATGAATTTAAGGAAGAGGTTTATGATTACTTTGTAGACTCTTACAAAGCAGGACTTACTCCAAATCCCTGTGTAATGTGTAACCGTACCATCAAGTTTGGAAAAATGGTGGAGTTCGCAGACAGTATCGGTGCAGAGTATATTGCTACGGGGCACTATATCAATTCTGATGGTGAATTTATCTACATGGGTAAAGACCCGAACAAAGATCAAAGCTACTTTTTATGTGAAGTAAAAAAAGAGGTAATACCTAGACTTATTTTCCCACTAGGAAACTGGGTAAAAGATGATGTCAAAGCTTATGCTGCCGATATTGAGCCATTAAAGGACTTTGCAACTCAAAAAGAGAGTTCTGAGATCTGTTTTGTAGAAAATACTTATGATGAAGTACTTGCTCGTCATATGGATATCGACATGCCGGGTGAAACTGTAGATGCGGAGGGTAATGTTGTAGGAACACATAAGGGCTATATGCATTATACCATCGGAAAGCGTAGAGGATTTTTTGTGGATGGTGCACATGATCCGCACTTTGTTTTGGAAATTAAACCTGAGAAAAACCAGATCGTAGTAGGTACAAAAGAACAACTTGAAGTGCATGAATTTGAGATAAAAAAAATCAATCTTTTTGTAGAGAGAGATGAGTTTGACTGTCTCGTAAAAGTACGCTACCGCACGCAAGCAGTACCATGCCATGTGAAAATAGAAGGTGACAAGGGTACCGTCACACTTAAAGAACCTGTATTTGGCCTGGCACACGGACAGGTTGCAGCATTTTATGAAGGAAATAAACTGATCGGCGGAGGAGTCATCTGCTAATTGAGATGACTATTTCCTCTCATCATCCTCATGCCCTGCATCCAATTCAGACTCTTTCTCGATAGGGTGATTGATAGGTGTCTTCCTTTTGAGAAGCTTTTTGATCTTTTGCTTGTGTCTTTCTTTCCGCACACGTTTTTCTTCATGAACAGACTTGATCCAGAGCCAGTTTACAAGAAAGTAGATGATTGTTGAGACAATGACAGAGTAAAACGAGGTTCCAACATAAAGCGGGACCAGTATCTCATCAAAATGTTCACTGAACCATTCCATAGTGAGTTCAATATTTTCCAGTCCCTCACGTCCTAACAGAAGGTTGCCGGTCAGGTATTCCATATAGTACATCGGCGGCATGGTGATAGGGTTGCTCAACCAGACCATGGCAATTGCGATCGGTACGTTGAATCTAAAAGCAAAGGTGCTCAAAACCACTGCCACCATCTGCATCGGCATTGGGATAAATCCCCAAAAAAGCCCTATCCAAACCCCTTTTGTAATACTACGTCTACTCACACCGAAGAACTCTCTTGAAAGGTTATATTTATCTAAAAATTTATCGAGTTTTTCGCTGCGGGATGAGGTTTTCTTTAAAACTTTTCTTATCATATGTATCCAACTAAATTATAGTCGTATTAGTTTAATCACTGAAGCCTTTAAATCACCTTTTTATCAACTTTTGTGTAAAATACGCGTGTTAATTATTACTGAAATGTAATGAAATTTTTCACACTAAAGGTCTTACAATGAGCGGATATATGATATTTTCCGGTACTTCAAACCCAGAACTTTCTCAAGAGGTAGCTGATTATCTTGAGATGCCACTTTCTAAAGCGACGATCAATCGTTTTTCTGATGGTGAGATCAATGTACAAATTGCAGAGTCAGTACGTGGTAAAGATGTATTTATCGTACAGCCTACTTCTGCACCGGCAAACGGAAACTTGATGGAACTTCTCATTATGACAGATGCACTAAAGCGTTCATCTGCAAAGTCTATCACTGCAGTAGTACCTTACTATGGATATGCAAGACAAGACAGAAAAGCTGCTCCAAGAGTACCTATCTCTGCAAAACTTGTAGCAAACCTGATGGAGACGGCAGGGATCACACGTGTGGTTACGATTGATCTACATGCTTCTCAGATTCAGGGCTTTTTTGATATTCCTGTGGACAATCTCTATGGGGCGATCTTATTTATCGACTATATCAAAAGTAAGAACCTGCCAAATCCAGTCATTGCTTCCCCGGATATCGGCGGAGTTGCTAGAGCAAGATATTTTGCAGCAAAACTTGGGCTTGAAATGGTAATCGTGGATAAAAGACGTGAAAAGGCTAATGAGTCTGAAGTGATGAATGTCATCGGAAATGTAGATGGTAAAGATGTGATCCTTATCGATGATATGGTGGATACTGCAGGTACAATGGTAAAAGCTGCAGCAGCACTTAAAAAACTCGGGGCAACATCGGTAATGGCATGTTGTACACACCCGGTTCTTTCCGGCCCTGCATTTGATCGTATAGAAGAGGGTGAACTAGATGAACTAGTTGTATCAAATACAATCCCGATGCATAAAGAGTCACCAAAGATCAAAGTTCTTTCTACTGCTAGAATGCTGGGAGAAGTGATCAGACGTGTTCATAACAATGAGAGTGTTAACTCTCTGTTTGAGACAAATTAATATATTTTTTAATTGTTTGGAAGTTTGTCTCTTGTAAAAAACTTGCCATTTAGGCAACTTTATTTACAAGAGATTGTTAACACTGGGTTTGCTTCAGTAGCGGGACCATACGGTTAACTGCTTTAAAATAAACTAAATTTAGTTTACATTAAATTCAAGTAAGGCAAAGCATTTGCCTACTTAAGGAAAAAAATTGGCAAAAGAGATACCTCAATCACATATTCGTAATTTCTCTATCATCGCTCATATTGACCATGGTAAGTCTACCTTGGCTGACCGTATTATCCAGCACTGTGGTGCAGTTTCTGACAGACAGATGTCTGCACAGGTCATGGATACGATGGACATTGAAAAAGAGCGTGGAATTACGATCAAGGCGCAGTCTGTAAGACTTAACTATACTAAGAATGGAGAAGAGTATATCCTCAACCTTATCGACACTCCGGGTCACGTGGATTTCTCTTACGAAGTAAGCCGTTCTTTGGCATCATCTGATGGTGCATTGCTGATCGTTGATGCAGCGCAAGGTGTGGAAGCTCAAACTATTGCCAATGTCTATATCGCGATTGAGAACGATCTTGAGCTTTTACCTGTTGTGAACAAGATCGATCTTCCTGCAGCTGATCCTGACAGAGTTCTAGGTGAACTTGAAGAAGCTATCGGTATCGATGCAACTGAACATAACCTTGTTTCGGCTAAGACGGGACTTGGGGTCCCTGAACTTATCGATGCGATTGTTGAGCGTGTACCTGCCCCACAGGGTGATGAGAATGCCCCGTGTAAAGCGCTGATCTATGACAGCTGGTTTGACAACTACCTTGGAGCATTGGCTCTAGTCCGTGTATTTGACGGCAGTATCAAAAAGGGCGAGATGATGCGTGTTATGGGTACTAAGCAGGACCACCAGGTACTTGATCTAATGTATCCAAACCCTATCGCACCGATCAAAACCAAAGAGATTAGAACAGGTGAGATCGGTATTGTGGTCTTGGGATTAAAAACAGTAGACGCTATTCAGGTAGGGGATACGATCACCACTGCAAAGAACCCTACAGCTCAACCTGTTGCCGGATTTGAACCGGCAAAACCGTTTGTATTTGCTGGGATTTACCCGATCGAGACAGACAAGTTTGAAGATCTTCGTGACGCACTCAACAAACTCAAACTCAATGACTCTTCACTGAGCTTTGAGCCTGAAAGTTCCATGGCACTTGGTTCTGGATTTAGAACCGGTTTCCTCGGAATGCTTCACATGGAAGTAGTCAAGGAACGTTTGGAGCGTGAATTTGACCTTGATCTGATCGCAACAGCACCGACAGTTGTTTACCGTGTTAAAAAGACTGATGGTACTGAGGTAGAGATCCAAAACCCTAGTGAATTACCTGAGCCTCAAAAGATAGACACGATCTATGAACCATATGTTAAAGCAACGATCCTTACTCCTCAGGAATTCGTAGGAAACCTCATTACGCTGTTGACCAGCCGTCGGGGTATACAGATAAAGATGGACTACCTCAATGAGACACGTGTATTGATGGAGTATGATATCCCAATGAACGAGATCGTGATGGACTTCTATGATAAATTGAAGTCAACAACAAAGGGCTATGCAAGTTTTGACTATGAGCCGATAGGATTTAGACCCGGTAAACTTGTAAAACTTGATATCCGTGTTGCCGGAGAGATAGTAGATTCACTTTCTATCATTGTTCCTGAAGAGAAAGCACGAAGCAGAGGGCTAGCATTTGTAAACCAGCTTAAAGAGCTAATCCCAAGACAGCTTTTTGAAGTAGCGATACAAGCGAGTATCGGTAACAATGTCATTGCACGTTCAAACGTTAAATCAATGGGTAAAAACGTGACTGCAAAATGTTACGGAGGGGATATCACTCGTAAGCGTAAACTTCTTGAGAAGCAAAAAGCAGGTAAAAAGCGTATGAAAGCTATCGGTAAGGTAGAAGTACCGCAAGAAGCTTTCATGGCGGTATTGAAGTTAGATAGCTAATGTCAGCCTGGTTCCTTCACCTTCACCTGATCGCTGCAATCTCATGGATCGGAGGAGCGATCTTTATGTTCATTCTTGGAGTGAGCCTAAGAGATAAAGAAGGTCAAAACGAGGTCTATCCTCGTATCGGTCCAATCTATGGATATTTCGAAGTGGTGGCACTTATTATCCTTCTTATTACCGGTTATTTGATGATCGATCAGAATGGTTTACTGACTATTCTCTTTTCTGATATCAGTAATGAAGTGATGGATGCACTACGTATGAAACTTTATATCGTTGCTGTCATTATCCTTATGACAGCTATCCATATGACAATTTCATTGATGACCATTTATAAAGAAAAAACATTGATACAAAAGCTTCTTTCCCGTGGTTCATCAATGGGAATACTTCTACTCAATCTATGGGTACTGCACTATGCAATGGTGCTGAGAGACATTCTGTAATCACCTTCAATTACTGAAGATACTTCTATATTTGATCAGTTTACATTTCTTTTTATTTAGATACATGAGATTCAAGCTTTTTGAAAGCATAACTGTCTTATTTTGAGTTAAAAAGGAAAATGTATGCAAGATATTATTGATGCTTTAATGAATGCATTATCTACTGAAGGATCAATGTTCCATGTCCTCAATCAAAACTCCTCGTATGTCTGGCATGAAAACTATCCTGTAGCCGTGGTACATGAAAAAAGGCGTATTAACGACGAGAAGGTGATATCATGGATGGAGAGTGAGGGAATGTTGGACAAAGACGGTTTTACACCTCAAGAGTATAGTGAACATACCATTAGCCTGATGAGAAATCATGCTCCAGATTATCTCAAAGAGGTAAGTATCATGTGTTTAGACGGCATCAACAAATCATCCTATCTTTTTAAAGAAAAACGACCTCATGACTATTGGAAGAAGATAGAAAATCCGGGAAACTTGAAAGCAGTAGTTGAAATATCTCAATACCAAGAGGAAGATATCTGTAAAATTGAGTCAGAACTAAGAGATCTGATGCGAAGCAGTAAAGAAGTCCCGGTATTAAAGAAGTTAGGATTTGTCTGGATGGTCAGTGTACCTGTCTCTTTAGATATTGAAAAACTGTTAAGTCACTATTTCCTTGATAAGTATAAGAAAGTAACCAAGAATGAACATACTGTTTATATCGGTTGGAGTGATAGTCTAAATGAAGTTAATATGCGTTATTTTGTTTGTCCTGTCGCATAGTAGTTTTGTTATTGCCATACATTTTAGATAAGACCATCAAGATAACTCTTGATTGTCTTTTTTGATCTATTGATCCTCTTCAAGTTTTTCTAGTTCCCGGAAATACTTGAGGTTAAATGCCGTAAACTTATATCCTAAAAAAATAATCAGCGGCCATGTAAGCAGCCATAATAGTGAAGTGGTATATTCCATAAATGATTCCTTCTTAATAGTGGTGTTCATCTGAAGAGGTGATTTCCTCTTGAGTAATTTTGACTCTGTCCATTGCATACCAAACATAGGCGATATATGCCAGAACAAAGGGTACCATCAATGAAGCATAAGACATCGCTGTCAGTGTATAATGGCTTCCTGATGAATTGACAATGCTGAGTGAACTTTGCAGATCAGTGGAAGACGGATAAAAAATCGTATGGTTCAGTCCCACATTTAACAATAGAGCCATTACTGTGAGTACAGTTCCGATCCCTGCAGTAAAGATACAACAGTTTTTTGCTCTAAATACGGAGTTAAATACTGCTACTAGAACCATCACGACACCAACCAAAAACATCCCGGCTAAATACGGTAGTTCAATAAAAGTAGTTAGATGGTGCATGGAAACCATAGAGACTTTGAGAGTCTCTGGATCATATGTATACCCCTCTTTAAGTAGTACCCACCCTACAAATCCAAGGAAAAAAGGTAGAAAGTAGATGATGTTTCTTTTGATCATGAGACGTGTTCTGGTACGGATCGGCTCGTGGTCTATATTATTTAAAAAGTACATCCCTCCGATAATGCGAACAAGGAATAACATTGCAAATGCAAGCAAATAGTTTAGCGGTTCCATTAGTGCTTCTAAACCGCGTGTAGCGATACTCCAGTGTACGAAGTTATTGTCATCGATCGTAAATGAAGCACCGCTGAAAAATGTACTGATGGCAATCCCTAATAGAATAGTTCCCACACTTCCGTTAATATAAAGAAATGTTTCATAGGTTTTAGAACCGAGGAGGTTTCCTTCTTTCTTTCTATACTCATAAGAGACTGCCTGGATAATAAAAGAGAAGAGTATCCCCAACCATAGCCAGTATGCGCCACCGAAACTTGTCGCATAAAACTTTGGAAATGCTGCAAAGAGTGCGCCACCAAAAAGTACCAGTGTAGTAAATCCAAGTTCCCATTTACGCCCAAGTGAGTTCACCAGCATTGTTTTTTCGTCATCTGTTGTTGAAAGTTGATTGAGCAGTGTCTGACCACCTTGGATGAACATGATAAAAACAAACAGACCGCCGAGCAGTGAAATAATGATCCACCAATAAACCTGAAGTGAATGAAGTGAAAGTGTTTCAAACATTAGTGACCTCCTTTAATACCATATGCAATCTGCCGCAGCATGATTTTAATCTCTGCGATAAGCAGTACTGTAAAGAGCAGGGCAAAGAGCCAGAAGGATACCTGAACATTACCTGCATCGATATGTGTTGCAGCGATACCCACCGGCATAAGATCCTGGATAGCCCAAGGCTGTCTACCGACTTCTGCCACAATCCATCCGGCTTCTGCTGCGATGTAACCTAGAGGTATGCTCCATAATGTCAGCCAGAGTATTTTTCTAAAGCGTGTGATATCGTTGGCCATAGTAAGGTAAAGAACGATCAAAAACAGAATAATGAACCATGTACCCAGAGCAACCATAATGTGAAAACTATAGAAAGTAAGGGCAATCGGCGGAACAATATCAGTCGGTTTTTCAAGGTATCCGTAACCAAAGTAAGGCATATACTCTTTTAAGAGTTTTCTGCTTTCTGACATTGCTGTCTGATCATCGGATTGTTTAGCTTCTTTATACGCTTGAAGCGCTTTTACAGCTATTTTACCTTTTTCTATTTTTGAGGCTGCACTTTCTATGCCGTATTCTTCATTTCCCAGTACCAGATCATCCAGCCCAGGTACAAATGCATCAATATCATGGTAACCTAGAAAAGAGAGGGCATAAGGGATCTCGATATCCCCATAGAATGGATGTATATCATCTCCGATCTTTTTATCAGGGTTCAGAATACCTACAGCAATGATCCCTGCACGCTTTAACCCTTTATAGTGCCCTTCCATTGCTGCAAGTTTTACCGGTTGTTGTTGAGCAACCTGGTGTGCAGACTCATCACCGCTTAGGATAAGAAATATTGAAACAAGCAGACCAAAACTTGCACCTACTACCATAGAACGTTTGGCTTCCAATACATCACGTTTTTTGAGTATCATCCAAGCAGATATACCGATGACAAACAGGGCACCGATCACATAACCGCTTCCGATCGTATGTAAAAATTTGGCAATAGCTACTGGAGAGAGAGCGACATCCCAGAAATTTGCCATTTCATTACGCACTGTATCCGGATTGAACTCCATTCCAACAGGATATTGCATCCAACCGTTGGCTACAAGGATCCAGAATGCTGAAAGGTTTGATCCCACTGCTACAAGCCAGGTTGAGAGCAGGTGAAAGCTTTTTGAAACTTTATTCCATCCAAAGAACATTACTGCAAAAAAGGCCGACTCCATAAAGAATGCCAAGATTCCCTCTACTGCAAGCGGAGCACCAAAAATGTCCCCAACGAACCATGAGTAGTTCGCCCAGTTCGTACCAAACTCAAATTCCATAATAAGACCTGTTGCCACACCAATGGCAAAATTGATCGCAAAGAGGGTCATCCAAAACTTGGTAATGGTTTTCCATTTCGCATCCCCGGTCTTTACATAGATTGTCTCCATAATGGCTACAATAAATGAGAGCCCAAGTGTTAAAGGTACAAATAAAAAGTGGTAAAGTGCAGTCAGTGCGAACTGTGCCCTTGACCAATCAATAAGTTCTGTCTGCATCATTTCCATGTTCTATCCTTAGCTGTTTTGATCATCATCTCTCCTTTGTAAGATATTCTATGAGATACGCACTGCGTGACTCATCGTTATCATAGGTCGTTTGTAAATAATTCGGGAAGAAAAAAAACTTTATGATGCCAAAGAGGACCAGAAGTTTGATCCCAATCAACAGCCAAAGTTTTTTTCCTACTTTCATCTGTTTAAACCCATCAATATAAAAAAAGATGATATCGGTGATAATATGTGTAAGTTTCATGATGTGTATCTTTGATCTATGTAATTGATCATATCTTCCCCTAATGAGATAAAAGATTCTATAACAACAGTACATTTGCATCTGAGCAAATTTTTTTAAAAAACAATATTGATTAGATCATTTTTTACCTGAATCGGTTTCAATGGTATCCTTTCTACATAAATAAGTATAAGGAATAAGTATAAGAGACACCTGAGAAGGAGGAAATAAACAATAGGTATTATCTATTAATATATTTTCATATAATTTATCTAGCTGATATCTATCACTTATTTTTGTATGTTTAATAATGTTAAAACTCTATGTGTATGGTGCTATTTTAGACTCATGAATTTACACTTTAAATGCACAAAAAATTTTTTTATAAAGTGTTGATTTTCTATTGACTTTTTTGATTTTCAGCCTTATAATCTCGCCGCAATTTGCACGATTTAACCTAATAAGGAAAACAATGAAAAACATTACAATGTCATTGATCGCAATCATCTCTTTAAGTACATTCTCAGTGGCAGGAGGAGATATCTCTCCGGTAGAACCATATGTAAATGTTCCTGAAGTTTCAGATGCTATGCCTGGTAAATTCCATGTCGGTCTTGGTTATTCATATATGAATATGAACATTGACGATACTAACGAGGATTTTACTGCTCACTCAGTACTCTTCAAAGGCGGTTATAACTTCAATGAGTATATCGGAGTAGAGGGAAGATATACAATGAACGTAGGTGATATTACCTATGATAACGGTAAAGAATCTGATATCAACGCTGATATGAGCAATATCGGTCTTTACGCAAAAGCGATGTATCCTGTAACAGAAGAGTTTAATATCTATGGATTACTTGGATACGGACAAGTGAAATTTGATGATGGTTCAGAGTACACTGAGAGCGGTCTACAATGGGGTATCGGTGCAGAATATGCAGTGACAGATCATATTGGTGTGTTCGTAGATTATACAAACATGTATAATGATAAAGGTTTGGATGGTGCAGTTGTAAATAGTGATGTAGTAGTAGATGCGATCAGTATCGGTGCAACATACACATTTTAATTTTATTTGATCCAAAACTTTTCCCCTCCAAAGAAGGGGGGGATCTCTCTCTTGTCTAATTCATTCTACACTTCTTTAATTGGGTAGAATTGTTTACCTTCTATATCTATAGTGATTTTTTTGAAATAAAATATGGTATTTGTCAGTAAGAATGACTACACATACAACAAAAGAAGAAGTATGTGTATCTATTAGAAAAGACTATACTCTTCTTTAATCGTATTTAAAATGCTTCTATCCGCTTTATAGATAAATGCGTAGTTGAAATGGATATTTTTGAGTATATCTTTTAGTTCATCTTCGGTTTCAAACCAGTGTGGACGATCGATCCCTTCTATTTTTGTTTTAGGAGGGGTAAGGACTATACTCTTCACCCAGTTGTTCGAACGTTTGATATACTCTCTCGCACGGCTGATATCGTCAAGGTTATCTGTGAAGATCGCTACGCGGTCACTTTTCCCTTGACCTGTACTCTGAAGGTTTGTATCGATAAATACAGGGATAAAGTGTCTAGTATACTTGATACGTTCGATATCATATGGCAGACTATAGGTATCACAAAAATTGACTACGCGAAGCAGATAATCAAGATGGAACGGTGCCAGGTCTTTCTCTTGATAAACATATCCACCGACCTTGAACGTTGATTTAAAGAGAGTATCACCGATCAAATATCCTTCTACATCGTCTTTGAGCTTTTTTATGTCAGGTTTGATCAGTCCCAGTAACTCTTTATCCGTACCTACAAAAAGGTAATCATCAGAGTTAAGGATCTGTTCAAAAACTTTACGCCAATCATCAGCCATAAAAGCTATATTGCTTTTGTGGGTAAGGATCATCTTCAAAAAGCTCATTTCATGAGGTTCCAACAGGAAAAACTCTGCTTCTTTTTTGAGTGTTACATATCGAATGAGCTTAAATGCAGCCAGTTTGATATCCGATACTTCGATCCACGCGATCTCATCGTCTTTTTTGATGATCTCTTTGTTGTCATAGACGATGGCATATGCCCCTTGTTCTATCGCTTTGTCGATATCTTCTTGTACAGAGGAAAAGAAGAGGTCACCATGTTCAACCTTAGAAGGGAAAACAGTGGCAGCAGCTATAGCTTGGACTTGTGGCTCATTAGTCAATACGCCATCTGTAAGGTTTACAATATCTTCAATTTTCATTAGCTTACTACAGTCCCGGCATTTTTTGGAGTCTCAGGTCTAAGAAGACTGAGTCCGTTTTCATCTTTGGCTGCAAGCAGCATACCTTCACTTTTCATTCCCATAAGTTTTGCCGGTTTAAGGTTGGAAACAACACACGCCTGTGTACCTACAAGGTCTTCCGGGCTGTACCATTCTTTGATACCAGCAACAACCTGTCTTGGATTCTCTTCTCCGACATCTACCTGAAGCAAAAGAAGTTTGTTACTCTTTGGTACCTCTTCGGCTTTAACGATCGTACCGATCTTTAGAACAGTTTCGAAGAATTGGTCGATACCGATAAGAGCAACACCTTCAGCTTTCTCTGCTTTTTTCTCAGGCTTCTTTTCCTCTTTTTTAGGTGCTTCTTTTGTATCAGCAGGTTCAACCTGTGCTAAAAGCGGTTCTTCAATACGAGGGAAAAGTGGATCGATCTTTTCTAGTCTAAATGTCTCAAGAAGTGTTTTCTCTTTGACAAGGGCATTCCAGCTGGCATTATCGATCTCAAAATGCAGTGCTCTTGAAATTTTGGTACATACTTCCGGCATAACAGGATAAAGCATCACCGCTACCTTTGCAAGGATCGCTGCGATAAGTCCGTTAAGTGCCATCGCTTCTTCTGTTTTCCCTTCTTTCATCAATGTCCATGGCTGATACTTATCAATGGACTTGTTTGCAACAGATAGTGGTCTCCAAAGTTCTTCAAGATATTTATGGATCTGCATTTCAAACAGCAGCGGTTCTAACTGGTCAAGTGATGCATGTACTTCATCCAGCTCCTGCTGATAGAATTTTGCTACATGTCCGGAGAAAACTTCACCTTCAAAATATTTACCGCTCATACCGATCAGGCGGTTAAGCAGGTTTCCAAGATCATTTCCAAGATCGGAATTGATACGGTCAATGAGTGCTTTCTGAGAGAAGTCACCGTCACCACCGAATGGTACTTCACGAAGCATAAAGTAACGGAAGTTATCCAGACCATATGCATCTGCTACCTCTCTTGGATTTACTACGTTACCTTTAGATTTACTCATCTTCTCACCGTCTCTTGTCCACCATCCGTGTGCAGCAATGTGTTTTGGCAACGGTAATCCAAGGCTCATCAGGAATGCAGGCCAGTAGATCGCATGGAAACGGAGGATATCTTTACCGATGATCTGTACACGGGCAGGCCAAAAGTCCATGTTAGCTTCATCTGTACCGTATCCCAGAGCAGTTACATAGTTCATAAGTGCATCCAGCCAAACGTACATTACGTGTTTTGGATCATTCATCTCTTCAGGAAGCTTTACACCCCAGTCAAAGCTCGTACGTGTGATCGAAAGATCTGTCAAGCCACCCTCAACAAAACGGATCACTTCATTTCTCTTGCTTCTAGGAAGGATACACTCTGGATTGTCGTTATACCACTGAAGAAGTTTATCTTGGTATTTGGAAAGTTTGAAGAAGTAGCTTTCCTCTTCTACTACTGTGGTACTTTTCCCACACTCCGGACAATATTCACCGTCAACAAGTTGAATTTCCGGGAAGAATGTCTCACATGAGATACAGTAGTGACCTTTATAGGTATCTTTATAGATATCACCGTTAGCGTGCATTACGGAAAATGCTTTTTGTACGCCTTTCATGTGATCAGCATCTGTTGTACGAATGAACTTGTCATAACTGATGCCAAAGTCATCCCAAAGATTTCTAAATGTCGCAGAGATCTCATCTGCATATTCTTGAGAGCTTTTACCTCTAGCTTTTGCGGATTCTTCAATCTTCTGTCCATGCTCATCTGTACCGGTAAGGAAAAAAGTTTCCAAACCGCTCATACGTGAATAGCGCGCAAGTGTATCTGCAATGATAGTTGTATAAGCATGACCGATATGAGCAATATCGTTAACATAGTAGATCGGGGTAGTAATATATGCAGTTTTATGACAAGACATATGTAGTTCCTTAAACAAATGAGTTTTGGATTTACGCAGTGTAAATTTTAGAAAGACATTTTAGCCAAAGTGTGCTGTATGGTGGATGATAATTGCACGGTTTTATTCTCATATACATAAATATTAATTTTTGTGTTATAATAAGTTCAATAATAATTTGGAAGAGTGAGGTTATTATGTCTAATGAAATAGAATCCAAAGATATCTACACTGCCGAAGAGAAAAAAATGATCTTGGAGAGATTGGATGCTGAAAGAAAGGCACGCCAGGAAGAAAAAACAAAAACCCAGGAAGCTTATACTGAGGAAGATAAAAAATCGATCTTAGAGAGAATTAATGCTGATAGAAAGGCACGTGAAGAGGCTGAGAGACAGGAAAGACTGGGAAAGAAAAAGCTTACCTTGTCGGAAAAAGAGAAGATATTAGAAAAAATCAACGAAGAGAGACGTATTGCACAAAAGTATAAAGAGCTTCAAAGAAGAAGGTTAAGAAATAAAAAAATCTATCATCTTGAAAATAGGGTTCTTTATAAATTTCTCAATATGGACCGTGCTTATTATATACAGGTTGAAGATTGTAAAAGACTCTCTTCAAGACCACTTATTTTGCCGCTTTTTTATCAGGGATTTGACGGCTTGAAGCAAAAGGATGTTTTGATAAGAATCAGAGACTATTCTGATAAGATCTTTATCTCTGATGATGTCATACGTGTCTATTACAAAGAGTATTCTTTAGAAGACAACCCTGTAGTAAAATGAGCTATTTCGTTTATATACTACAATGTGCAGATGATACCTTGTATACAGGGATTGCCACAGATATCAGTCGACGTTTAAAAGAGCACAATAGTTCTGAAAAAGGAGCTAAATATACTAAAAGCAGGCGACCGGTTGCACTGGTTTACAGTGAAGCTTTTCCTGATCGAAGCAGCGCAAGCAGACGTGAATACGAGATCAAGAAAAAGATGAGTCGGGCTGAGAAGTTAAGCTTGATCGGAAGTTGATTTTTTTGTACTTGTTCATACATCTCATTTGTGATATACCTCTATAAGTTTGCTTTTACCCATAAACACTGTTGCATACTCTAGGATGTCATAGAAATCCTTATCATTAAACCCTGCATCATAAAGCGTTTCCAAGTCTTTTTTCTCAAATTTATCTGCGTGATATAGCGCTTTAATAACCTTCTTTAGGAGGATCTTTTGTGTGGGTTCTACATGGATGTTATCCAAATGGTTTTCAAGGTCGCTTATGATAGCTTCATTCACACCCATATTTTGCAGTAACTGTGTGTTGAATTGTATACAGTAATTTCTGCACTCCTTTTGTGCAATATAAAGTCTGAGAAACGGCATCAGGTTTCTATCGATCTTCGTATGCGTCATCATATAGGTATTATAATCAAGAAAATCCTTCATCGCTTTGATATCAATAGTTGCCATTAGTTCAAAATGAGGAGGGATGAATCCTAAGTTCTTTTCTATCATTTGGTAAAGTAGTTTCAGTTTTCCCGTAGCATCTTCTTTTTTTATAGTGTCGATGATAAACATAATTACTCCTTTATAGACCAATTGGTCTAATTAGAATATGGTAAAATAGTTTCCCTTAAAATAGACTGATTGGTCTAATGGCAAATTGAATTATTTTCTGAGTGATCCAAGATAACTGTTGAGATGTTTGACAGAGTGAAGATAACGACCAGTCGATGACTGTGTTGGACTTAATGAGAGCGCACCCCATACAGTTTCAATTACAAAATCAGAAAGTGAGTCAACATCAGTGTCAGGCTTGAGCTCACTTTGCCTAAGAAGTACTATGATCTTTGCTTTGATGTGATCATAAAGCAAGGTGATCTCCCGATCAAAGTCTTCATCAAGCGGCGACATCTCCTGGTTCAGACGGTTAAGTGGACAGCCGTACTTGATCAGCATAGGGTTGTTAGCAATAGTTAAGACGGCATCAATAATAGAATCAATGCCGTCTTTGCCTGCTATTAGTTCAAAGGTAAAAAATATATCCATTTTGGGACCCAGCCGCTCTTTGATGACTGTAAGTACCATCTCTTTTTTTGATTTGAAAAAGTGATAGAGAGAACCTTTAGGAATGCCACATGCTTTGAGTATCATTGACATACTGGTACCGTTATATCCATGCATGTACACCAGTTCAAATACGACATCAAGGATCTTTTCTCTTGTAGGCTGTTCTTTATTCATGGCACGTATTATAACACTAATTGAGTTTACTCAAATCCGGTGGCGTAAAGTGCTTGTCATTATACTCATTAAGCTGATCCCGTCTATTCATATCCACGGCCCACTCTTTGAGTTCATCTCTCTCGCCCTTGTATTCCATATAGGGTACGGACATTCCACAACTAGACTCAACTGCATAGATATGAAATAAAAAGAGGTTTCGTATGATACCTTTGCGTAAATTGAAGTACTCAAGATAAGAGTGATAACGTTTATCACTCTCCTCGATGATCTCAGTTTTGCAGAAGAGTCTGAGGATAAGCGGAGCACCTTCAAATGCATTAAATAGAAGTGTAAACTCTCCATCATTGACTGCATCACGGTAGGTACGGTTACCAGAACCGGGAAGACTGGCAAAGAGCAGGGTACTCTCATCCAAAACTCTTATAGTGTCATACCCTTTTGGAGAGAGGTTCACCTCTTGGCCTGATGTACTTGCAATATAAAACATCTTTTGGATCTTGATAAATTCGATATCACGTTGTTCTAATTTTCGATACTGTTTCCCCATCTGGTTTCCTTACTGGTTAGTAATGATACATTTTTGGTGTACGGCATCATTGGTAAGTGAGTCTACCTGTATAAGTATATGGTTAAAGCCTAGTTTTTCTAACTTCTCTTTCATTGGACCTGTGATTGCTTCACATGATCTAAGACTTGTATCTTCATTTTCTAAGAGTACGTGAAATGAGATAAATTTGAGTTTGGAGTTTGGCTGATAGATATGCAGATCATGATAGTTGGATACATGACCGGATGCAAAAATGATCGCTTCTAGTTCTTCCAAAGCGATATTGAGTGTATTGGCATCCATGAGTGAGAGAAAACTTCGTTTAAAAAGAGGGAATGAATGCCGAATGATATAGAGTGAGAATATGATGGTAAGTACGGCATCTATCGCATATATTTCAAAATAATAGATCATGAATCCGGCAACAACGACCCCGACTGATATAAGTGTGTCTGCTAGCATATGTAGATATGCTGAAGTGATGTTCGCATCACCGTGATCATGATCATCATGATCATCATGTTCATGGTGTTCATGGTGTTCATGGTGATGATGATCTTCTATTCCCATTCCATGGAGAAGATAGGCACTGATGCCATTAGCAACAACAGCTATCATTCCTACTACGATCATATACTCAGGTGCGATAATCTCAGGGTGAAAAAGCCTTCCTATAGACTCATAGATCATATAGAACATCGTTAGGAGTAAAAAAAGTGTATTGGTAAAAGCAGCCATCATTTCAGCTCTAATAAATCCGAATGTATACTGAAAGGTTGGGCTGATAGTTCCAAAACGAAGTGCGATATAGGTGATGATAATCGCAAGAACATCCCCTGCATTATGCAGTGCATCAGCAATCAGTGCGAATGAGTTAGAGATCAGTCCAAAGATGATCTCTGCTAAGATGATCGCAAGATTGAAAAAAATAATTAGAAGTATCTTTTTTGCTTTCATAGACTCTCTTTTTTGTAGATAGCCTAAGTATATAAGCCGCAGTGTTAGGGTTTACTTAATACTAAAAATTATCTACCATCCACTTTGCGATGAGAGAAGTTACCTCTGTGTAAGCAATGAGGAGAAGGTTAGAACTCGAAGCCTCCGCCTTGACCTTTGCTCATGCTCTCATAAACGGCTTTGACATAGGAGTCTCTAAGCTCACAGCTAAGGAGCTGATCACACTTTAAACAACTCTGAAAGTGTTTATCCTTCTGACAAGCTTCAAGTTCCTTTTTCTTCTGCTCTAGAGCAATCTGCCACTCATCAAGCACAGTTTCACTCATTATTTGACTCCATAAGCTTTTTTGAGTGCTTCGATCTCGTAGTTTGAACCGAAGAAACAAGGGCTGGTATCATGATGATGTGACGGTACGAGATTCATCAGTCTTTCACCTTTGTCATTGATCGCCTGTCCGCCTGCTTGTTCATACATAAATGCAAACGGGATTACTTCAAAGAGCTGTCTAAGTTTACCGTGCGGCTTATCAGTTGTGCCTGGGTAGCTGAAGAGACCTCCGCCTTTGAGTAAGATCTGATGCAGATCCGGTACCATACCTCCGGAGTAACGCAGTCTATATCCTTCGGCAAAAAGTGAATCTATAAATGCTTTGTGATGTGACGGCCAGTTCTGCTGTGTTCCGCCCGGTGCATTGAGCTTGCCTTTTTCGTTGAGAGTAATTTCCCCGATCGCCCTGAAGTGATCACCTGTTGCGCGATAAAGCATCGGTTTAGTACCTTTCATAGCGATAACCAGTTCGATTCTCGGTCCATAGACGATATAGGCTGATGCCACAAGGTTCTGCGCATCTAAAATCCCTTGGTAGATACCAAAGATAGAACCTACTGAAAGGTTTACATCTACAAGACTTGATCCGTCCAAAGGATCATAACACACTATATAGCTTCCTGCAGTGTGCAGTTCGAGCTCACCTTCTTTCTCTTCACTGACAAGACTGATCACTTCAGGTACTGAAGCAAAGTTTTTCTCAATGATCTGGTCTGAGAGTACATCAAGTTTGAGCTGTTCTTCACCTGAAGCATTTTCTTCGTTCGCATACCCAAGGTCGGCAGTTTTGATCGCATTATCGATCTCAAAGGCGATCTTTTTGATCGCTTCAAATATAGTTTGCATTATCTCTCTCCTTTAGACACTTTTTGCATGTGTTTTGATCCATTCTATGATCTGGTCTGTATTATTGAGGTCCAGGATATCTATCTGTGCGGGTATATCATACTTCTCTATACTGACACTTTCATCTATCGCAATGGCTTCTGAACAGTCAAGATAACTTTCATTAATCTCATTACGGAAGATAGCGATACGGGGCAGCGGCAATGTTTTAAGTCCTTCTACCAGCAGTATATCAAAGTCATTGATCATTGCAATGATATCATCCAGGTTTTTTTCTCGTTGTGAAAAGTAGGTGGTACGGGTAGGCGAGGTCACAACGACTTCTGCTCCGGTCTGTGAGAATTTATAACTATCTTTACCTTCTACATCAAATATTGCTTTGTCTTTGGGATCATTTTTGATGATAGCCACTTTCTCTTCAGTGATCAGTTTCTTTGCCACTTTTTCGATCAGTGTGGTTTTGCCGCTATTTGAGGGGCCGGTAAATGCTACTGCAACTCTTTTCTTCACGTCTATCCTTTACTTTATCCTTTAAATTATACTTAAATGTTTATTGAATCTATGTTAAAATGACAGCAATTATCTAGGAGGGTTGTGTGCGAATATTAATTGGGTTGACGACACTTCTACTCCTTTTAACTGCTTGCTCCTCTAAAACAGACGATCCTCTCAAGCAGCGTTTTGAGAAGAATAAAACTACATATAAACATCTGCAAAAAACTGAAAAAGTTCAACTTTACGACCATAACATCACCAAAGTATTTTTAACTGCGACCTATCTGTATGCTCGAAGTAACAAGCTGAAAAAAGAAAAAAAAGATGAACAGTTCGTAGTGGGGGTCTATATTGAAGAGGATCAATTCAATCAGTTAGGTAAAGAATACAATTTGACCCTTGAAGGGGAAAAACCAAAAAGCATTCAGCCGCTTTCAAAACAAAGCCCTTATTTGGAAGGTATACCTTTTGTGACCGAGTGGAACAGTTATTATTTGGTGACTTTCCCTCATACTGTAAGTAAAAAATTTACCTTGTTGTTCGAGAGTAGGAAGTATGGGCAAAAAGAAATGCCCTTTTCAAAAGCTGCAAAATATGTAGAGAATACAAAAGCTTTCTAATTATCTGAACCTATCTGTCTCATTAGGGTCAGTGACCTTTTTGATCAAAGGGAGCAGGCGTGTAGGGACACCTAGTTGGTTGAGGTAGATAACGTAGTTGGTAAGGACGCGTTTGCCATACTCCCTTGCTTCTTCATTGGTCATATTTTCCATGCTAAGATAAGGTTCATAGCGTCCCGGTCTGAAATTTGCTCTGTCAGTGATAAGCTTTTTGGTAAAGCCGATTCCTCCATTGTAGGCATATGCCACAAAAAGCGGATGATAGAGCCATTTATTTAGATAGTCCAAATGAAAATCTGCATACTCGATCGCTTTGTACGGATTGAAAAGATCATCAAGGTCGATATTGTCGTTTTTCTTTTTTGCAATATCTTCTATCAAAAACGGCATGATCTGCATCATACCGAGGGCAAAAGAGCGTGATACAGAGGCTGGGACAAAGCGGCTTTCCTGTCTTGCAATCGCATAGATAAGTGCTTGACGCTCTTTGCTCATTCCCCTCATTGCATCATGGTAAGGCATCGGAAAGTAGATCTCTTTAAAGTTGGATGCTTTGGCTTTGATATAGGTATAGTGTCCTACTGTCTCTTCCGACTTATATGTATCAGCAAGGTCATTAAGATTGTAATCTCCAGAGAACATTTTTTGTTTGAGTTTTGCCCAGTCTATTGGATCCAGTACATCATAGTGAAATACTTTTGATCGTGATATCTTAGGTGTAATGATCTTTGGATATCGCAGCTTTAGCAGATCTCTGGCGATGAGTGTATAGATATTAACATCATAGCTGTTTACCAGATTGGTCAGGTAGCCTCTCTCTTTGGTTACGAGATACATCCAGAAATTTGCCTGATCTTTGTCCCTGCGTTTTTCTGCCTTTTTACGTGCTTGGCCGAAGTAGATCATTGCGATATCTTGTTTACCTTGTTTGAGTGCAAACAATCCTAGTTGGAAATGTGTTTTTGCTGAGATCTCATTAGAGTGTGCAGGTGCCTGAAGGAGAGATCTTTGTAACTGTGGTAGATTTTCTCCCAGTATGATACGGATACTTTGATTAAACGTTTTATCCATGCTCAATACACGGAACTGTTTGGAGTTGAGAAGCTTGTCATACTTCTTTTTTCTGATCTTTGAACCGCAATTGTTGAAAAGGTAGCATTCGATTTCAGGGTTTTCTTTTGCCCAGGCAGGATAATCAGCCTTAGAGTTTTTAAGTTCTTGAAGCTTTTGGTAGTTGGTTTTCCAACGCTCTTTTTCTGCTGCAGTAGCAGTACGGCGTATCTGTCTGATCTCGGGAGCTGTACCTGTTTTTGTACGGTAAGCGGTACTGATCTTTTTATTGAGGTAATCGACTTCCTGTATGATCTTTTTGGCCTCAGATACGGTCGTACTTTTTTGTGAGAGAAAGCGCCAGATATAGTAGTCTTTCTCTACACTTTGAGGCATCTCATGTATCTCATTAAAGCTAAAGGTTTTAGCTGCATAAAGCGATGTAGAGTATGCTACTAGGATGGATAATACAACGCTTTTGAGTCTCATGAAAGAAGGGTCCTGGTTTAGCCTATAAGGCTTCTCATCATAAAGATATCTATAAATTGCAGTCCCAGGATGATCACAAGTGGTGAGAGGTCTACTCCTGAGAATACCACAAAGGGCAGTTTACGGCGAATGAATGAAAACGCTGGTTCCGTCAAACGGCGTAGAATCTGTACGATAGGGTTACGCGGGTCAGGCTGAACAAAACTGATCAGTGCAGCGATGATCACGACCCAGATATAAATTGTGAATATTGTATGCAGTGTTTGAACGATCGCATAAATTAATGCATTCATGAAGCTACCTCCAGGATATAAGATTTGATGTACGGGTATATGTTTGAAAGCTCAGGACCATCACCTGCACCCGTAAGCAGGTGGCGAAGCGGTTTTGAGAAGTTCGCGCCTTGAAGTCCTGTCTTTTCCATGATGTATGACTCAAATGCATCATAGGTGTTTATCATAGGGGCATCAAAGATCACATCAGACATCTGTTTCATCTGCTCACCCCATTCACCGCTGAAATCTTTTGGTTTAAAGATCGCTCTGATCTTTTCTTCAAGCTCATTGATCGTACTTGCTTCTTCCAGGTAAACCTTTGCCAGTTTACCGATATTTTCATCGGCAAAACCAAAGAGGACTGAGAGACGTTTGTCATCCATCATTTCAAGATGCTTACGGTTGATGAAGCGAAGTTTTTCGATATCAAATTTGACAGGTGACGTGGAGATCTTAAATAGATCAAACCATTCCAGTGCTTCAGGCATAGTGAAGATCTCTGTTGGTGTTTCATTGCCAAGAGCGATCAGGTAGTTTGCGATCGCATCAGGGATAAAGCCTTGTTCAAAGAGCCACTTCACTGAACCTGCATCATCATCTATACTCATCTTGTTGTCTTCATTATTGAGGATGTTAGGCAAGTGCGCATATTCAGTCTCTTGATCGTATCCTAAAAGTGTTTTGATATGCATTTGTTTTGGTGTATTTAAGAGATGATCTTCCCCGCGGATGATCAGAGTTACTCCCGAGATCATATCGTCACAGGCACACGCGAAGTCGTGGCTTGGGGTACTATCTTCACGAAGTATTACAAAAGAGTCGACTTCATCAGGTGTAGCGCTCATCTCTCCTTTTAAAAGGTCTTGATAGATGATGTTACATTCGGGTTTTTTGATGCGGATGACAAATGGTGTCTTTTCCTCTTTGAGCTTAGATAGATTATTTGTTCCTATGTCCATACATTGCCCACTACAGTTAGGGCTTTTGCATGTACATACAAATGCTTTCTTCTCTTCAAGGAGTCTGATCGCTAGAGTCTGGTGCATATGGAGGTTTTCACTTTGATGAGACACAGAGTCATGAGTAAGTGCGAACTTTTCCAGTATTTCCATGATCTCGGTATCTTTACCTGTGATGTTACGCTCTTTGTCCGTATCTTCGATACGCACAATAAAGTTCACATCTCTTTGTTTGGCTACCATGTAGTTAAATATCGCTACACGCAGCTCTCCTATATGCATTTCACCAGTCGGTGAAGGGGCAAATCTAAGCATTTAATCTTACTCCAAAAGTCAGGGCTTATCACTGCACCGCGTATTTACCCGGAGCGTTGATATTAAAAGTGATATTATAGTGTGTTAAATTTAATAGAAATTTATTCACTGGCTTACACCTGAAAGAGCTGTATCGAACTACAATCATAGCCTACAGTGATGCGTTCCAAATCATGAGGTAGTGAAGAAAACGGGATGAAGAGCAATCAAAATGTTTTTGCTTTGAACGTGACGTTCAGGTTTATGTTCTCATCCTTGAATAGAGGACAAGCATTAGATATTATTCTTCTTCTTCGATCACTTTTGGAACACTACCGTCTTCATAGACATATGTTTTATAACAATGATCTGATTCCGCCTCACATTTTTCAAAACATTCGTCTGAAGCATCATCTCCACATTTTTCTGCACACTTATCAAATTTTTCATCACATTCAGCTATAGGTTCTGCATAGTGTTCTGCGATTAAGGATCCAGTCAACATCGAAAATAGTAATGCTGTTAAAAAAGTTTTTTTCAACATAAGGTTCACACCTCCATTTAAGTATGTAACACAGTACAATTATTAGGTACGCATACCCGTGACCTAAAACTTATACCGATTTTATTTATGATTGCAATTATATTCTAAATAATTTGAGTTATAAATAAATATTTTTAATCATAGGTCTCAAAAATTCATTTTAATTTTGTTCTCTTATCCTTTCTTTCAAATAAGAACTCTAAGATGCGATAAGCACTTATTCGATAAAATACAACTCTTATAAAACAAAAGGTTTAATGAAAATGAGTGAGCACAAAGATTTTTTACGTACCATAGTTGAAGAGGACTTGGCATCAGGCAAATATAAAGAGATTCATACAAGATTCCCCCCGGAGCCAAATGGTTTTCCGCACATTGGACACGCTAAATCTATCTGTATCAATTTCGGTATTGCACGTGACTATCATGGTCTTTGTAACCTTAGAATGGATGATACCAATCCGACTACTGAAGACACGAAATACGTTGAGGCGCTCAAAGATGCAGTAGAGTGGCTTGGATTTAAATGGGATGATAGCGTACGTTATACATCTGATTACTTCCCAGAACTATACGGTTATGCTGTTGAACTCATTAAAATGGGGAAGGCATACGTTGACAGCCTAAGTGAAGAAGAGATCCGTGAATACCGCGGAACGGTTACAGAACCCGGGAAACGAAGTAAATATGCTGAACGCAGTGTTGAAGAGAACCTTGACCTTTTTGAGAGAATGAAAAACGGTGAATTTAAAGACGGTGAACACGTACTTCGAGCCAAAATCGATATGAGTGCTGCGAATATGAAAATGAGAGATCCGCTTCTCTATCGTATCAGACATGCACACCACTATAGAGCAGGGGATAAGTGGCATGTTTACCCGATGTATGACTTTGGTCACTGTTTGTCTGACTATATTGAGGGTATTACTCACTCTATCTGTACCCTGGAGTTTGAAAACAACCGTGATATCTATGATTGGGTACTTGATACGCTTGGGCTTAAGTCCCCAAGACCTTATCAGCATGAGTTTGCAAGGCTCAGTATCAACTATACGGTGATGAGTAAAAGATTGCTTTTACAACTGGTAAATGAAGGAAGGGTGAGCGGCTGGGACGACCCTCGCCTTCCAACGATCGCCGGATACAGAAGAAGGGGTTATACGCCGGAGTCTATCATCAACTTCTGTGACAGTATAGGTATAGCCAAAGCCAACTCTACGGTGGATGTTGCACAGCTTGAATTTGCTATCAGAGATGATCTCAATCCTAAAGTGCCGCGTGTGATGTGTGTGCTTGATCCGCTCAAAGTAACGATTTCAAACTATGAAGGTACAGAGGAGTTTGATGCTCCGTACTACCCTGAAGACGTGCCTAAAGAAGGTTCAAGAAAAGTGCCGTTCTCAAAAGAGATCTATATTGAGCGTGAAGACTTCTCTGAGAATCCTCCAAAAGGTTACTACCGTTTAACACCTGATCAGGCTGTACGTCTTAGACACGGTTACATCATTACATGTAAGGAAGTGATCAAAGATGCTGATGGCAACATCACGGAGATCATTGCAGAGTACAACCCTGAGTCTAAAAGTGGAAGCGATACCAGTGGTATCAAAGTAAAAAGTGCTATCCAGTGGGTAGATGCAAACACGGCTAAAAGCGTTGAAGTAAGACTCTATGACAGACTCTTTAAAGATGAAGCTCCTCAAACGTTGGAAGATATCAATCCGGACTCTTTAAAAGTGATCAAAAATGCGCTTATCGAACCGGCAGTGATCACAGACAAACCTGATGAGAGATTCCAGTTTGAAAGACAGGGGTATTTCTATGCTGATCCTGTTGACTACACCGATGAAGCACCTGTGTTCAACAAGATCGTCGGTCTTAAAGACTCTTGGCATAAAAAAGAAACAGCACCAAGAAGTGAGCGCAAGCCACAAGCTAAACCTGTGCAGGTAGATGGTGAAGTAGAACCTATGAGTGAAGCTGAACAGGCACTTTTTGATAAGTATACAGGTGAGCTTGGACTAAACAGTATGGTTGCTGATATCTTGGCTAGGGATGAGAAACTATCATCTTTTTATACAGAGGCTCTGTCTGTATACAACTCTCCTGTAACTATCGCTAATATAGTAGCGAATGACGTTGCAAGAGAGTTAAAAGAAAAAGAGATTAGTGATCTGAAATTTGACGCAAAGCAGATAGCTGAACTTGTTAAGATGGTTGATAATGACACTATTTCAAACAAAATAGCTAAAGAAGTTTTTGAAGAGATGGCTAAGAGTGGAGAGAATCCTGAACAGATAGTTGAAGCTAAAGGGCTTGTACAGATAAGTGACCCTGCACAAATTTCACCTATCATTGATGAGATCATTGAGAAAAATCCAGATAACGTAGAGAAGTTCAAAGCAGGAAATACCAAGCTTCTAGGCTTTTTTGTAGGACAAGTACTCAAAGCCACAGGGGGCAAAGCTAACCCGCAAGTGGTGAATGAACTGGTAGCTGAGAAGTTAAAGTAATAAATTAACCAAAACAACTATTTTAATATCGTTCCCGATCTTCTGATCGGGAATGCATACTGAGCATATAGCTGGCAGATATTATCTTTTTGATAAGTATTTTATCTCTACTTTTTTTAGAAAAAAGTAGACAAAAAATCGTCACTTCGCAAGTGTACGGGCGATGCTTTCAGCGTGTTGCTCCGCAATATTGCACGCTTTCGCATCTGTACACTCAGTGCTCAGTGACAAACAAGCATTTATAGAGTTTTATTTTCTCTAATTACCCCTCCTCCAATACAAGTCTATAATTTCTATCGAGACAATGTGAACGTGCGAAAAAGCTAATTTTTTATATCACTGTATTACAATAAGTGAGACTAAAAACTATAAAGGGGTAAAAAATGAAGAAGATTATCAGTATGATGAGTATGGCTGTGTTGTTAAGCGCAGGGAATTTTACGCTGACCAGTAGTGATCTTCAAGGACAGTTGACCATCGATCAGGAGTTCAATGGTTTTGGATGCAGCGGGAAAAATATCTCTCCGGAACTGATCTGGAAAAATGCACCGCAAGGGACGAAAAGTTTCGCACTGACCGTCTATGACCCTGATGCTCCGACTGGAAGTGGATGGTGGCACTGGATCATTGTAAACATTCCGGCAAATGTCGATCATATCGCGCAAAATGCTTCAAGTGCCAATGCCTTGCCAAAAGGTGCATTAGAGACAATGACAGACTATGGAAAACCTGGCTTTGGCGGTGCATGTCCACCTCAAGGTGATAAGCCCCATGAGTATAGATTTACTATCCATGCACTGGATGTAGAAAAGCTCGATGTAGATTCAAAGAGCGACAGTGCGTTAGTCGGGTTTATGATCAATCATCATACGATAGAAAAAGCAACGATCGTTTCTTACTATAAGCGTTAAAGATTCTTGTGCCATTCACTCCGATCATCCCTCGATTGGAGTGTACTCCTCTGGATAATGAACAGTAAAATGGCATGCTTGCCGATTATCTAACTTCTGGAGAGATTCCTTTTCTAAATTTCAAGCTTGGGTATGTTTTTTGCATACATGATTTTGATAATATAAAAAAGGAATATCATGGTCTGCAAATTACACGAAGTCATTAACTTCATCCGCGAATACAATCTACTTAACGACTTAACCGATGAAGATATCGAACAGAATTTCAATATCTTTCACCACGCCTGCAGTTTTGACAAAAATGTCGCTGCTTATGAAGTGCGTTGTGACGACCCAAACGTATTTGAAACTGTTCTTGATAAAACGATGGAAATTCTTGATGAATCATTCGATCATGAATACACTAAAGATATGATGAGAAATATGGCCACTGCTTTTTGTGAGGTATTTGACATGGCAGGCGCACCAAAACGTCCTGTACCGTTTATCATAGTACTACTCTCCAGAGTGTAATGATTCTCTCTCCCAAACTAAGTTTGGGTGTGTACCCTGAACTGTTTTACAATATGTTCTGTGTGGATTCTAGATGTAGATGCCAAGAGTGACAGTGCGTTAATCGAGGTTATGATCAATCACCATACGATAGAAAAAGCAACGATCTGTTCTGTTTTGTTGTCAGGCGATTCAATATTTTTTTTGAAAATGCTTGGCAATGACTCTATAACCCTCTTTTTCCCAAAACCTATGTGCCCGTTCATTGTGTACAAAGCAGTTTACTTCACTTGCAACGCATCCATTTGTTTTTGCGTAGTCATCTATCCACTCCATAAGCATATGTCCGATGTTCTTGTTCTGGTATTCGGGTGAAATGATGACGTTGTCAGGTTCTATAAGCCTGCCTATATAGTATTTGGTCACTATCCAAATACCACTGATACCTATGAGTTCATCATCATCAAAGATACCGATGCACTGATATCCTTGCGAGATCATCTCATCAAGCCGTTCTTTTAAAACATCATCAGAAATCGAATCGTTGAGGATTTTAAGAAAAGGGATAATAGAATGAATATTCTTCTCTTCAAGAATTTTAAAATTGATCATTTATGACCTCCTACTATCTATACAATTATAGAAATAACCAAGCTAACTATTTGATATTGGTATAGTACATTAGTATATCAAAAATGCTTTTCTCATCATGATTCATTCCTTTGGTAAGGGAACTGATATACATTCTTCACGTACATAAGTTTCTGGTTCATAGTCTTTTTCTTTGAGTATAAGCTTTTTTGGGGTTGCTTTCTCAATAATATAGATGTGTATTAGTCCTGAACTTTTGTAAATGGTGAATGTTTTTCCCTTTAAAACCCATTTGCCTGAGACAGCTGGACGGTGATGTAGCCATGAAGAAAAGATATGTTCACCATCTTCTATGGTAAGCGAAAACTCTTCATGAAATGCATTCTCTGAACCAGCACACCAGTCTCCAAGAATCACAGTTTCTAAAACAGTAGTATTCTTGGCCAAAGTCTCATTATAAATTTTTGCATATTTATATGCAATTCTATTTAATCTTGCATATTCATCAGAACATAAAGCATCGCCTGTTCCCTCTATTACGGTGAAATTACCTGTTTTGCGTGCATTTGCGATTTTACTTTCTTCTACACCCGGCATTAGTAGGGTATAACCATAAACTGCTATCAATTTTATATTTCCACTTGTTAAGGCAATGAGTGCATCTTTTCTTGGCTCTGCATTTTCTACCCAATGAAGTTTGTGAACTTTATCTTCACATGTTTGAGCGAACAATGATGGTGATAGTAATAGTAATGGTATACATAAAAACAAACGCGTCACTTATGCCTCTTCAATATATTACTAGTGCAGGTAGCTGTCCAGTGTGAACTGCATATCTTCATCCAGTTCAAGGTTCTTACGCATCCACTGCAGGTATCCCATATCTTCTTCGGCAACCTCGGCGATCTCTCTGCCTTTGTATTTACCGAACTTGAAGGTACGCATGAGTACCGGGGTTTGTGTGAGTTCTGCTAGCATTTGCATCGGGTTTTTGCCTTCGAACTGCTCCATGGTAGCATGTACCAGTTTGGAGAGCAGGAGTTTCATCACCAGTACATCACCGATCGCATCGTGGGCTTTGATAGTGATATCAAGCTTGTTTGCTTCCTCTTCTTCTGTCTTGTAGAGATCAAGGGCATAACGGAGGTACTGCAGGCGGTGGTAAGGCATCTCGGGGTAGAGGTGTTTGGCACATCTGAAAGTATCGATGAGGGTATAGGCATTCTCAAAGCCTTCTTTTTTCAACATATCAAGATCGAAGTTGATGTTGTGTGCGATAAGGAAGTTTTCCGGGATGTTGAGTTCATTGACTCTGGTAGCAAACTTGGTCTGGCTGAAAGGAGCTTTCCCTTCGATAATATCCGGTGTGATGTTATGCACTTCCATTGCTTCAAGTGCGATAGGCACTTCAGTGCTGCAGAGTTCGTCATAGACCTCTATATCCTCTTTGTTGTGTACGATCATTGCACCGATCTGGATGATGCGGTCTTGTTCCTGGTTTCCCGTGGTTTCTGTATCAAAGAGTACATAGACAGCCATAAATTAAGCTCCGTTTATAGTTGGTTTAGTGAAGAATTATACAATATAAAATACAAAAGGATATAATACAACCTGATTTAGAAGTATGGGAGAACATATGGATGCCAATGCACAGCTGATCGAGCATATGATGAACCCCCAAAACTATGGGTCGATCGAAAATGCCGATGCACAGGGAATAGGTAAGAATCCTCAAAACGGTGAGAAGGTACTTATCCATCTCAAGGTGAAAGAAGAAGCGGGTAAGCCGGTGATCGAGGATATAAAGTTTCAGGCGATCGGTTGTACAACAACGATCGTAGCCGGTTCTATCATCACTACTGAAGCCAAAGGTGCGGATTTTGACAGGGCAGAGGATATCATCGCTTTTACACTGGGTATGCTTGATAAGGTACCGCCTGAGGAGGCAGCCTGTTCGGAGATGGTTGCCGTAGCACTCAAAGCAGCAATGGATGTCTATATCGCAAGAAAAAGTGATCCGGATTATCCTGTCATCAGCTATAAAATTCAAAACAGTTGTGAAACTGGCGAAGAAGCGGAAGAGAACGTATGAAAACAGTCATGATCAAAATGCATGAAATATGGCTAGAGACAATGATGGCAGGTTTCATGAGCAGCGGAGAGAAAAAAGAGCAGCTATTTGACTTTGCCAATATCTTTTTCAGGCACTTTACGTGGCTGGAAAATGAACTGATCGTAACCCGAGAAGCGTACAATTATGACCGTGATATGATCAGTGTACAGGTAGAAAAGCTGAGTGATCTTTTGCATCAGATCATTAAGAATCTGAATGCGCTTGATCTGCAGCTTGCAGGATTTGCAGACCGTGATCTGGCACAACGGATCTCATCTGATATGCATTACATTAAAAATGTGATGATGCAGATGGAAGATGAGAGAGTGGAAGCGTTCAATAGAGAGTTGAAATATCCCGGTGTATCACTGAGTGATGAGGCTACCAAAGCCTTTACCCGTTTTCTGTTTGAAGAGAGTTACAAAGAGTATGAGCTTATACTTATCTATAACTATCTTAAAGCACACAGTGATGATGCCTACTTGAACAGGATCTTTCAGATCCTTATCGATGAAAGTCAGTTCCATTTCAAGTCTTTTGGAAATATGATGGCAAAGATGGGGATACTCACCGTACCGCGAATCGTGATGAAAGAACTCTACCAGGTTGAAGATGTGGTAGCGTTCCTCAAAGATGGTATCGAAGAAGAGTTGGCCGCGAAAGAAGAGTGCAGGGCACTCTCTGATGCAGTGGCTAAAGACAGTACAGAACTTGCTGCGTTTTTTGATTTTATCAATTTGCAGGAGAATTATCATATCACATTGATGAAAGATGCACTGGCATATTATACGAAAAAGGAGACTGATGTCTAAACACTATACTTCTGTGATTTCTGCACTTTTTGGCAGATTTGCTTCTAAAGAATTTCCATCGCTTATCCAGCATATGATCAATGCAGGTTATGTGAAACTGATGGGACTTGATATGGGTGAGTTCAGAGAGCCTGCAAGCTACAAATCACTTAACAAGCTTTTTACCCGTGCTATAGAACTTCCTCGTAAGCTCCCTGAGGATAAATCAAAACTGATCTCAGGGGTAGACTCATTGATCACGGATTACGGTACGATCACTGAAGGACGTGCCTACCAGATCAAAGGTATGAGCTATGATATCGCAACACTTTTTGGGTCATATCACAAAGAAGCTGCTCAGAAAGTAGATGGCGGAGAGTTTGTCAACTTCTATCTTTCACCAAAAGACTATCACCGTTACCATATGCCGCTTGATCTTAAGATCCATTCACTTACGCATATCCCGGGGAAATTGTATCCTGTGAATTTTCCGCTGCTGCGTAATATGCCTGATCTCTTTATCGAAAATGAGAGAGTGGTGATAGAAGGAGAAGACGGCAAGGGAAGAACACATGTCTTGGTCTTGGTAGGTGCACTGAATGTTGGTAAAATGGTAGTAACGTTTGAGCCAAATGTTCAGACAAACTCCGAGATCAGAGAACCAAGACACTACACCTACAAAGATCTCTTTGTAGAGAGAGGTGAACTTTTCGGTTGGTTTGAAATGGGATCGACTGTCTTGACATTCTCTCCTAAAGGAAGTATAGTCACTGAAGTGGCGATCAACCAGAAGGTATCGTTCGGAGAAGTGATCGGAGAGATCAAATAGTTATAAAGGCATGAGCAGCCTGCCGACTAGCGACTAAATCGCAGTGTATGCAAGGCACTAAATGTCGAGTCGTAGGACAAAGCGTGCTTAGGAGCTTTGCTTCTAAGCAAATCAGCATAATGAAGAGGAGTATAGAATGGTTATAAAAGAGATACAAGAGTATGCACAGATACGTACCAAAGCAAGAGCTTACTTATGTTATATCCTTAGCCGTAATATATCCAAACATATCGAAGGGGGCATTGAACAGGTTATCCGCAATATCGATAGCCTTCAAAAAGCATTGCCTCAAGCCGAAGCCATCTATGTACTTGACGGTAAAGGTGAACAGGTTATCGATAATGTCTCCAATAATGAGACGCTCAAAGGGTTTGGTAAAGGTGAAGATAGAAGTAACAGGGCGTACTATTATCGCACGATGAGTGAACACCGTTGTATCCTGACCGATCCGTATCCATCTCTTGTGAGCAACCATCTGGTAGTGACTTCAACTTTCCCGATCTATGATCAAGAAGGTAAACTCCTCTATATCATCTGTGTGGATATCAATCTTAGAGATATTCTGCGTATGGTGCATCCGAGTTCGGTAGACTCAAGCTTTGGAACACTGAGCAAAGTGGTCTATGCGGCTTTCTCCGCTGCACTTTTTGCTGTTGCGATACTTTTGTTCTTCAAAGGAATTTCTAGTTTTATGGGCTTTGGTTTTGATATCTCAAAGATCGATATCAATGAGATGTTTAAAGCAACCATTCTGTTGACCCTCTCCTTAGCGATCGTGGACTTGGTCAAGGCGATATTTGAAGAGGAAGTCCTTGGACATGAGAAGAAAGAGAACAGGGGGGATAGCCATCAGACGATGGTGCGATTCCTTGGTTCTATCATCATCGCACTCTCTATCGAAGCATTGATGCTTGTGTTCAAGTTTGCGATCACTGATCCGAGTCATCTCATGCCGGCAGTATATCTGATCGGAGCGGTTACGACATTGATCATCGGTCTGTCGATCTATCTGAAGTTCAGCAGAGATTGCGTAGATAAAGAGGGGTCATGCAAGAAAAACTGATCATCTTTGATATGGACGGTACGCTGGTCAACTCATCATTGACCATTGCCAATGCGATCAACTATGTACGAAGCAGACTAGGCTTTCACCCGCTGGAGCAGGAGTATATCCTCAAACGAGTCAATGACCACACGATCAACCCTGCTAAGGTCTTTTACCATGCCAGGGCATTTGATGCAAAACATGAAATGTGGTTCTCTGAGTACTACACCAACAACCACGAGAAAGAATTGGTACTCTATGATGGGATAAAAGAGCTCTTGGATCTACTGAAAGAGAAAGGTGCTTCACTTGCAGTGGCTACCAATGCCTATAGAAATTCTACTTTAGAGTCTTTGACCCACTTGGGAGTGGATGCACACTTTGATGCGATCGCGTGTTATGATGATGTACCACAAGGTAAACCTCACCCTGATATGCTTCACAAGGTACTTAACGAGCTGAATATGAGAGCTGATCAGTCACTCTTTATCGGGGATGGACCGCGTGATAAGATGGCTAGTGAGCGTGCAGGGATAGATTATGTTATGGTTGACTGGGGCTTTACAGAACATAAGCAGGCAGTACGCACTGTGGACGAACTTAAAGAGATCATTTTAAGCAGGGCATAGTATGTCAAAGTCTTTTCTTACCGATATTATCTCCCTGTCATTTATCTTGATAGCTTATGCAGTTCCTGAAGCGTATCACACGATCCTGCTTTTTACCGGTCTCTTTGCATTATCAGGTGCGATCACCAATCAGCTTGCGATCCATATGCTTTTTGAGAGGGTACCCTTCCTTTACGGTTCCGGGGTGATCGAAAAGAACTTTGAAAGCTTCAAAGCTTCCATCAAAACAATGATCATGAAGCAGTTCTTCAGTAGAGAACAACTAGGTGAATTCTTTGCAAATGAAGAAAAAAAGATCGACCTGAGCCCGCTTGTTGAGAGTGCAGATTTTTCTCCGGCATTTGACGCGCTGAGCAAGACGGTAATGGAGTCCAAATTTGGTGGTGCTATAGCGATGTTCGGGGGTGAGGCGGCATTGGAAGGATTACGAGATCCTTTTGGCAAAAAATTGAAATCTGCAGTGAGCAAGATAGTCTCCTCTGATACATTTAAAAAACAGCTGGATCATCACCTTCAGCACTCTTCACTGAGTGAAGATATGATCAAAGCAGTGGATGAACTGATCACAAACCGTCTTAAAGAACTGACACCAAAGATGGTCAAAGATCTGGTACAGGAGCTGATCAAAGAACATCTTGGATGGCTAGTAGTGTGGGGTGGTGTATTTGGCGGTCTTGTAGGACTTATATCGTCGTTTGTCGTCAATTAACTTTTGAACTTATTTTAAAGGAGAAACAATGGAGTATCGTTATATCGGGAAAAGTGGCCTAAGGGTAAGTCCTATCTGTATGGGAACCATGACATTTGGAACACAGTGCAGTAATGAAAAAGAGGCATTCGCCATTATGGATAAAGCCTATGAGGCCGGTGTAAACTTTTTCGATACGGCTGAACTCTATCCTATCCCTCCTACAGCAGATAAAGCAGGTATCACTGAAGAGATCGTTGGAAGATGGCTTAAAACAAAACCAAGAGACAGCGTGATCCTGGCAAGTAAAGTTGCCGGTGCGGCGAACGGATGGTTTGTCCCTCCTATCAGACACGGGATGACGGCGATAGACAGTTTTCATATTGAAAGGGCTGTTGAGGGAAGTCTAAAAAGGCTGGGTACGGATTATATCGATCTTTATCAAATGCATTGGCCTGATACCGTTGTACCTATTGAAGAGAGCCTTAAAGCATTTGATAGGCTAGTACAAAGCGGTAAAGTACGTTATATCGGTACTTCCAATGATACTGCTTACGGAACGACCAAGGCATTGATGACCTCTGCATATAAAGGTTATGCAAGATTTGAATCGATACAGAATAACTTCTCATTGCTCAATCGTCGTTTCCTGGATGAACTTGCAACCATGGCAGAAAAAGAACAGGTATCACTGTTACCTTATTCTCCTTTGGCCGGAGGGGTATTGAGCGGGAAATACAATCTTGATAAGAATGCCAAAGGGCGCTTTAACGACTATATCACTTCTCCAAATGTAAGACAAAGAGTGATGGCTGCAAGGTTTTTGAATGACAGAACACTTGCATCCACACAACAATACATTCAAATTGCCCAAAAAGCAGGGATGCACCCTGTCACTCTGGCTACGGCATGGTCTAAGCAGTTCAGCTTTGTTGCCTCAACGATCATCGGTGCAACAACGACGGAACAGCTTGATGCATCACTTGCTGCAATGAATATCACACTCAGCGAAGAGGTCTTAAACGCATGTGATAAGGTGCACAATGAAATCCTATACCCTATGGGGTAGAGGAGAGTTCAAATAGATCTTGCATAAAGCAAAATAGTCGCTTTCATCCTTCATTATATTACATTTTGATATTTTATAAAACATTAATATTAAAAAAGATAGAATCATTTATTATGTTAATCTACTTTTGAACAAGGTACAAAATGATTAGAACGATATTAGTGATCTTCCTAGTCCTCTCTACGCTTAATGCCGGATATTTCGGCACAACGAATGATATGTGTGACGGTAACAAGTATTTCCAGTGTGAAAATAACTATAACGCGGTCCGCAACCTTCAGATCGCACTTAACAGTGATAAAAAGCTTGGAGTAAAGCTTAAGGTAGATGGGACATGGGGTGAGGAGACCAAGTCTGCACTAATGGCCTTTCAAGAGAACTATGGACTTGAAAAAGCTGATGGATGGGTAGGAAAAAGAACCAAGGAAAAGCTTGATACCATTTACAGTAAAGTAAAGTTTCCAAAGGATATCAAGGTCGTAGAAAACTATAAAACAAAGAAATGTTATAGTTGTTACAGTGACTTTAGACAAAATGTAAATCTGAGAAAAAGTTTTGAGATCTATGAGGATAAAAAACTTCTCAAAAGAGCGAACGGACGCAATACGAAGCTGACAGTAGATGTGTCTGAACAGCGTGTGAGACTCTACGTGGACGGGAAAGTAGCACTCTGTTCTCCATGTACGACCGGCGCTAAGCGCAAGTTTGAGCCAAATACAAAGATATATAGAGATAAACGTACGCCAATGGGAACATTTAAGATCACAGAGAAGATCGCAGATAAACGTTCATCAATTTTCGGTGAGTACTACCGTGGTAAAAAGTTGGTCTATAAAGGTGACAAGCGTAAGTTCAGCGGAAATAAAAAGGGGCTTACCTATCAGGGGGCTTCACTGAAAAACTGGATGCGTCTGACAAGTTCAGGTATCGGACTGCATGCGAGCAAATATATCAAAAGATATCCGGGAACGAATGGATGTATCCGCCTACCTTATAAAGTCTCTCAAACGATCTTTAAAAATGTGCGTCAGGGTACACCTGTATCTATTGTAAATTAAATTTTATCCTTGCATGTTAATATGCAAGAGAGTACTAAAGTAGCTTTCGGGCTAGCTTTTCAGCTCTTTTTTTATCACCTTCTGAGAGTTTATGATGCTCTTCCCCCGCGATCAGACCAATATACATTGTACCGACTGTTTTTGCCCCGATTGTCTTTGCTGCATATTTAAGCCGTTTTATTGTGTCTGAAAAGAGGTATGCCAGTATACTTGGAGCTGCACAGCTAGAGACTAAAACGGCTTTTTTTTGTATAGCTTGGTTTTTTCTGTATTGAGGTGTCGGTATACCCCAAGGCCAGTAGGCATAGGCTACCAGCCTTTCCATAAAACGCTTGAAAAGTGCCGTCACTGTACCAAAATTTGTTGGTGAGGCCAGGATTAAAGCATCAGCTTCCTCCATCTTTTCAATGAGTTCCTGCATCTTGTCTTCTTGTACGCATTTTCCCGGAGCAGTACCCGGTTCCTGGGTACAAGCACGGCAATTCAGACAGAATTCTATGGGATATTCACGAAGCATAATTGTCTCTACTTCTACACCCGATAACCGCAGTGTATCTTCCATGATTTTAATGACCTGTTCTGTGATACCGTCTGAACGATATGAACCGCTTATCGCAAGGACTTTCATAATAATTACCATCCTGACTTTAATCTACTGTATGAAAATCATTATAACACAAGTCAGAATAAGAGAAAAACTTATGACCAGAAGTCCTCTATGGTCATTCCGCCGGCTTTTTTCTTGGCTACTAACTGTCCTATCATCGTTCTGGCACCTTTGTAGTCGTTATCCCAGTATTCACGTATATGCATGATGTCATATCTCTCATCAAAAGTTGCTTCCAATTCTCCTTCTTCCAGAAGAAAGGTACGGTTGGACGTAGAGCGGTCGTTGTCAGGATGGTACATAAAGGTTTCATAGATAAAAATGCCACCCGGTTTGAGTGCCTTTTCGATCTGCGGAAAGAGTCTTCGGTCAAGAAAGTAAGTACATACGATAAGATCATATTTGTTCTCCTCGAGTGTATGGGTGTCAAAATCCACCTCTTTAGCAGAGATATTATCAATTCCCTGTAGTGAGTCGATCGCAGTGGAGCTAATATCCAGGGCATCGACATGAAAGCCCTGTGATACCAAATATCGGGTATGTCTTCCCATGCCGCATGCGATATCAAGGGCCTGTTTGCCCGGTGCCAGTTTTGCAAAATTGGTTACCAGATCGATAGGTTCTGTGGGAATAGGAGCCTCAATGTGTTTTTTGTCCCATTTTTCTTTGTCTTCTAGTGACATTTTGTGCCTTTAGTCTAATTTGCTATGATTCTATCCAAATATCAATGATTTACAATATAACGAGGGTGACCTATGAACAAACTTACTTTTATCTCCTGGAATGTCAACGGTATACGTGCTGTGGACAAAAAAGAAGCACTCAAATGGATCGATGAGCATGAAATAGACTTTTTGGGACTGCAGGAGATCAAGGCTGAAGCTGACCAGATCCCTGAGACGATCTTTGATCGTGAGTTTAAATTCCAAAGCATTAACTCTTCTTCTAAGAAAGGGCAGTCAGGGGTAGCGCTTTATACAGATATTAAAGGAAACCCTGATAGCTGTGATCATGTGGATATCCTTAGTGAGGGACGTATCAATGAGTACCACTTTGGAGATATCGCTTTTTTCAATGTCTATTTTCCAAACGGGCAGAGCAGTGATGAACGTTTGGTGTATAAGATGGAATTTTATGATCGCTTCCTGGAGCATATCAATGACCTTAGAAAACAAGGCAAGTCGATCGTTGTTTGCGGCGATGTCAATACTGCACACCGCGAGATAGACCTTGCCCGTCCTAAAGCAAACGAAGGTACTTCAGGCTTTTTGCCTATGGAGCGTGCATGGATGGACAAGCTCATTTCTCACGGATATATCGATACCTTCCGACACATCCACGGTGATATGCCAGAGCGTTATAGCTGGTGGAGCTATAGGGCAGGTGCAAGGGGAAGAAATGTCGGCTGGAGGATTGACTACTTCTTTGTTTCTGATGATCTAAAAGACCGTATATTAGAGGCTGAGATCATGGATGAGATCATGGGAAGTGATCACTGTCCTGTAAAGCTGGTACTTAGCGTCTAGTCTTTTACCCTTTTGTCAGATGCCATCCTTTTTCAATGGGGCACGGGTAGATACGCAGGTTCTTGAGATTGAGATATACCAGTTCTTCTTCAGCCTCTTTGAGTGTAGGGTAGAGCATTTTAGGCTGACCTTGCGCATCTTTGCAGGTACAGAAGTTCTGATGAACTTCAGTGTGCTCTGAGAATTCACTAAGAACTATATTATCTGCCGAAGTATCTATCTTTTTTTTGATCTTCTTCAGGGATTTGCGAAACTCGTTTCTTTTCATTGTAAAGGTTTAGTCTAAAAAGATCAAGAACTCATGCTGCCCGAACATTTGTGCCATCTGTTTAGCCGTTACGCCTCTTTTATTAGCGATATTCTGATTACAACCTTTGTCTACAAGTATCTTTCCATAAGCAGGTTTAGCGTCAATGATCGCTTCCATCAGCGGTGTCCAGCCTACTGCATCTACAAAATCAATGTCTGCTCCTTGATCAAGTAAATAATGAAATATCTCCATCTGGTCGTAGCGAATGGCATTATGCAGCAGTGAAGAACCAAAGTCACCACTTTCAGCACTGTTGATATCATATCCTGATTCAATCAATTCTCTAATGATCTCCAGGTCACCTTTTTTGATAAAGTATGCAACGACTTTAAAGGGATCGATTTCTCTGTCAAATCCGCTATTAAGCAGTAGTTCCTCTTTCTTTTGAAGAACCGGGTATTGTGAAGCAAAAGCGTAAAGTGTCATAGGGATTCCTTTTATTAGCTTCTTTGTTAGCATTATTATAACAGTTTTTGGATGTTGTAGTATTTACGCTATATCCTAATGTTTGACCGGTAATAGACTGATACATTTTATTCATTTCTAAGTTATAATAAATAAAAAGAGTCTTGATATGCCATCAAATGACCAAGCTAAATTAAAACGTAGTGTCAACCTGCCTATGCTTGTCTTTTATGGACTTGGCAATATCTTTGGTGCAGGGATCTATGTCCTTATCGGTAAGATGGCAGGCATTGCCGGGATGTATGTGCCTTTTTCATTCTTGTTGGCATGTGTGGTAGTCTTCTTCACTGCGCTGAGTTATGCTGAACTGTCTGCACGTTTTCCTCTCAGTGCAGGGGAAGCGGTTTATGTATATGAAGGGTTCGGCTCTCCTGCATTCTCTCGGGGGATAGGACTGTTGATCTCATTTGCCGGATTACTCTCATCTGCGACGATACTTCAGGGCTTCCACGGCTATCTCAGTACCTTTATTGCATTGCCGGAGATCGTAACTATCTTGATACTGGTAGTCATTCTTAGCATGATCGCAATATGGGGGATAATGCAGTCGATGATCTTGGCATTTGGATTGACACTTGCCGAGATCATAGGATTAGTTTTAGTGATCTATGCAGGTATAGGGTATATAGAACCGGAGAGTATATCTTTGGAGGTGTTGATACCGCCTTTAGAGATTTCTGTTCTCATTTCGATCATCCTTGGAGGATTTTTAGCCTTTTATGCATTTGTAGGCTTTGAAGATATGGTCAATATCGCCGAAGAGGTGAAAAACCCTACTAAAACGATGCCTCGTGCAATTATCATTACACTTGTGATTGCTACACTCTTTTATATTGTTGTTGCACTGGTCTCCGTCCTAGTCATTACTCCAGAAATACTGTCAAATACTGCTGCTCCATTGGCAAAGGTTTATGAGACTGCAACCGGAAAGAGTGCAGGTGTATTAAGTATCATAGCTATGGTTGCCGTGCTTAATGGGGCATTGATACAGATCATTATGGCTTCTAGGATTTTTTACGGTATGAGTAAACAAAATTGGCTGCCTACGTTTCTAAGCAGTATAAATCCCAAAACACACACACCTGTGGCATCGACGATACTGAGTGGAGCACTTGTCTTTCTTTTTGCAACTTTTTTTGATCTTTTGACACTGGCACAGTTTAGCAGTTTTGTTATTTTTATCGTCTTTACATTGGTCAATCTCTCATTGATACTTATCAAATACAAAACACCTTATCCTGATGAGGGTGTGCGTACCTATCCACTTTTTGTACCTGTAATGGCGATACTGCTTAATCTTGTTATGCTCGGATTTCAGATCATGTCGGTTATTTAGCTATACTATTATAAAGGAGATTTATGATTACAGAACTCAAACATCCAGTTTTAAAAACCTTGATCAATCATCTAAGAGAGAGCCAAACCGATGCATTGCGTTTTAGACATATCGTGCATGATATTGCACGACTTATGGCATATGAGGCTCTTAGTACTGAACCGTCAATAGAACGAGAGATTGATACATGGAACGGTAAAAGAACCTTTGAGTTTATAGATGAAGAAAATCTGCTCTTTGTTTCAATACTGCGTGCAGGACTTCCAATGATAGAGTCGGTTACCGCACTGTTCCCTAACGCATCCTCAGGCTTTTTGGCAATGCGGAGAGATGAGAAGACACATCAAAGTGTGATCTATTATGACCGAATACCTGAGTGTAAAGGCAAGACCGTTATCTTACTTGATCCGATGGTCGCAACAGGCGGATCATTGTGTGATGCGATCAGTGTAGTAAAACATAAAGAACCTGCAAAGATCATCTCCCTCAATCTTATCGGATCCCCTGAAGGACTGGATGTGGTGGATCAGAAACATCCGGATATCCATCTTTTTATAGCACATATCGATGAAAAACTTGATAGTAACATGTATATCTACCCTGGATTAGGGGATGCAGGAGACAGGTCTTATAATACTAAAGATTGAAACATGATCTAAATTGATGAAGTTTTCTCTCCATAGTATGGAGAGAAAGTTTAGAACTGATAGTTAAGTTGGAAAGAGAGCGAGTCTTCCATATGTTTGACACTTGATTCACCGATATAGAGCGCATCATCATCTGGATTTACCGGTGTTCCATTATCACTATATCCAACGATAGTGTTCATTGTTGTTGTAGTTTGCGGTGCATGTACATATGCAAGGTCAAGTGAGAAAGTATCCGTAAATTCATAGGTACCACCCACAGTTATATGTGTCTTTGCCGTTGCCGGGAATCCAAGAAGATTGAATAGATTGATCGCATTACCTGCTGCATAAGGATAGTTTGCCGGTGTCACTACAGAAGTAGGTGCACTCGGCATTTCATCTATTGGATGAGCAGCATGGTTATATCCAATTCTTACTGCCCAGTTGTCTCTATTGTATTGGTAACCATATGACATAACATTTTGGTCAGCCCAACCAAAATCTTTATATCCTTTTGCATCAGACCATTGGATCTTTTTATAGTCCACAGCAAAAGTATGGTTTTCAATTTTATACCCGACACCAAAACCGATTTCGGCAGGTTGTTCCAAATGATTCTCCATTGCTCCCGGGAAGATACCAAGATCTACAAACGGCTGTGTAGCATTAGAAAGTTGGTTGCTATAATCCATATCAATTTTAGATTTATACACAGCTCCAAGCGTCAAACCGTTCGAGAAGTCATAAGCGGCACCGAAGTTAATTCCGAAGTTAAGATCCTGTGCAACACCATCCCCTATACTGCTGCCATCAAATCCGTTATAGTTAATATCAAGTGAACCGTATTGAAGAATAGGAGTAACCGCAAGACTTAGCCCATTGGTTTTATAGGCAGCAGAGATACCAAATTGCATCAATTGCAAGTTGCTAACCATATGCATATTGCCTGAATCCATTCCAGGTATCTGTGGTGCATCTCTATAGTCAACACCCATACCTGCAGTTCCCCACATACCGATACCAAGATACCAATTATCATTGAATTTATGTGAGATAGATACTGAAGGAATGACATTCATGTCGGCATCACTTTCATGTTCTGCAGCCATACCCATATTTGCACTGATATCAGGCATGAATACAGTACCTCCAAAGGAAATAAAAGTACCCTCGGTACAGGTGATAAGTGCCGGGTTTTGCAAAGTAGATTCTGCACAGTGGCTAACAGCGATACCTGCTCCCCCCATACCTCTTGCTTTTGCCCCTACTGAAATCAATGTATCCCCATTGGTTGCATGCAGTGTAGTTACAGTGATCATTGAGAGTGCTATACCTGCACGTACCAACAGTTTCCCTTTTCTTTTCATCCTTGTCCTTTTATATAAGATTTTTAAATATACAAAAATTAACTTTTAATATCTATTAAATCCATAGATAAAGCAATGATATTTTTATTTAATTAAATAATACTATATTATATTGATACATTTTTTGACACTTTTCTCTACTGAAATGTACCTTCTTAGAGTACAAAATGTATAATTATTCCAAAAAGGAACACCATGTCCAAGATTCTTTACTGTATAGCTCAGTTTACTCCCAAAGAGGGAAAGTTTGACGCCTTGTTTGAAACACTTAAAGCGCTTGAACCGGATACACTAAGAGAAGAGGGGTGCCTCTCTTACCGCGTGACCAAAAAGATTGATAATTCATTTGCACCGGGTGAGAGTATGCCTATAGTATTTAACGAAAGCTGGGCCAGTGTAGAGGCATTTGAAACACATTGTCAAAGAAAGGAGATCGTTGAGTTTTTTGAAAGGGAGTGTCTGGCAGAAGATGGACTGGTAGCAGCCTATAATGTGACGGCGTATAGTGATGAATAGGGTTACCACATACAATGTGGGAACCAAAAAAAATATAACTTTATAAGGTGATCATTTTGCTAAAATCTTCCAGATTTGTACGTCACTTGTTTGCCATTTATAATCTTTAAATTGCATTGAATGATTCTGCTAATTCTTGAATTTCACCAGTTTCATGTAGCCACAGATACACTGTATTTAGATATTGACCATCTTCTTTTAGAAAAACCATTTGATCACCAAATCCATTACTGGCGATAGCTAATGCATTTTCAGGGAAATTACCAAAACCTCGGCACGACTTAGTTTCATTGATGATATGATTACAAGTACGTGAAAGACGTTTTCTATCTGAAGTATCTTTGATTGGATAAAACTCCCAATCGTCTTCATCCGTTGATGCTTCTCCACCATTATTCAATTTCATTGCTTCACGGTATTCATAAGGTAGCTTTGCGTCAAGTTCTTTTTCTGCTTGGGCTATCTGCTCTTCCGCTAAATTAAATGGCACCTGTCTCTCCTTGGATATAATCATTTATCGAGGAATACTATACAGCTTTTTACATAAAATAAATAGAACTGATCAGAGAACATTATAAAATATATAACTTTACAAGGTTCTCTATATTGTCTTATAGCTCTAAAATTTGTAGTGTATTTCATTGGGGTGTAATGAAACAAAGCCATAAAAGCAAGAGTATTCACTATGCATAGCTATTTCATGAACGCTTAACTTTTTCCTCTCCAGAACCAAGCATTATAGCGATCCATTGTGTATTGGGTTGTGTACTTAGTGCGATCTTGATCATAATGGTAAGCGGTACAGAAAGCAGCATTCCTATAGGGCCAAGCAGCCAACCCCAGAAGATCAATGATAAAAAGACTATCAGTGTAGAGAGACCAAGACCTTTACCCATGATACGCGGATCCAAAATGGAACCTATCACCACATTCACTACGATATAGAGTACGGCTACTCCAACGGCATTAGAGATATCGTACTGAACCATGGCCATAAGTACGGCAGGCACTCCGGCAATGATCGAACCAATTGTTGGAATAAAGTTCAGCAACAATGCGATCAATCCCCAAAGCACTGCATAATGAATATCAAAAAGTTTGAGTCCTACCGTGATCACGACACCCGTTGCAGCAGAGATAAAAAATTTGAGTAGAAGATAGCGTTTGATACTGTTACTAATATCAATGAATTTCTCTAATGAATTGTAGTTTGTTTGTGCAAGCTTCTTACTGAACTGTGAGATCTCCATAAGCATAAAAACTACGGTCAGTATGATCATAAAGGATTGGGTAACAAGTGAACCAAGGCTTTTTAGGGTCGTGGCAATATACTGCATGACACTTTGCATATTGAAAAGATTGAGAATATCTTCTTTTGGTACCTCTATACCCCATGTTTGAAGTTTTTCAAGGAGTGTAAGCAGCTCTGCATGCAATTTTGCTTCGTATGCAGGTACGTTGTTGGTAAAATCCTGAACTGAATTTCCTACCAGAACAAAAAGTATCGTAACGATAGCTATAAGCAAGGAGACAACAATCATGAGTGCAAAAACATCATTGATCTTCTTTGATTTGAGCCAGAGATAAAAAGGAGAGAGAATGACGGCAAGAAAGAATGCAAGCAAAAATGGCACGATGATTACTGCTGCAGCTTTGATACCTGCAAGTACGATCACAACTGCAGCCATGATCAATACAATATATCCAATGTTGAATGATCTTTCTTTCATTCTCTTTCCCTTACTTGTATGTTGATAGATAGATTATAGCTAGTTAGAAGTTAAAAATGAAATTAAATAGAAAAGGGGAAGAAAGGGCCGGTAAGTCGACCCTTTAGAAGAAAATTATTTATTGTCTAAAATAAATGCTTCCATATCTGCAACGATAGGATCAAGTGTTCTTTCTCCATCGATTACTTTAAGAAGGTTTTTCTCAGTGTAGAATGCCTGGATCTCTGCCAATGGATCAGTATAGATCTTCATACGGTCGTTAAATACCTCTTCACTGTCATCACTTCTTTGTTCACCCGGTGCTGCCTCAGCTGCACGTCCAAGGATACGCTCTCTTGCAACCGCTTCGCTTACTCTTACTTCGATCACTGAAGTAAGCTCGATATTATCTTCTTTTGAAACGATCTCATCAAATGCAGTCATCTGCTCAGTACTTCTTGGGTAACCGTCGATAAGGATTGTATCAACCGGAGCATTGTTGATCGCTGATACGATAGTGTTTACGATGATGTCAAGTGGTACAAGTGCACCCTTTGAAATATAGCTTTCGATCGTCTGTCCAAGCTCACTTCCGCTAGCAACTTCTTCACGAAGCATATCACCTGTAGAGTAGTGTACGATATCTTCATGTTTTCCTGCAATGATACTTGCATCTGTTGTTTTACCTGAACCTGGTGCTCCGATGATCAAAAATAGTTTTTTCATAAAATATACCTTCCTTTTTTACTTAAATTATGTTGCCGGTTGTTGTCTTACTCTGAGGTGTAGCTCTTTAAGCTGCTCAGGATCTACTTCACTTGGTGCCTGTGTCAGAAGACATTGTGCTTTCTGTGTTTTAGGGAATGCGATAACATCACGAATAGAGCTTGCTCCTGTCATCAACATGATAAGTCTGTCTAGACCGATCGCAAATCCACCGTGCGGCGGTGCACCGTATTTGAGTGCATCCAGTAGGAAGCCGAATTTATCTTGTGCTTCTTCTTCTCCGATTCCAAGAAGTTTGAAGATCTCTGATTGGATATCTTCTTTATGGATACGGATAGAACCTCCACCAAGCTCTGTACCGTTCAGTACGATGTCATAAGCGATTGATTCGATCTCTTCTATATCTTCATAGTCAAGTGATTTTGGCTGTGTGAACGGGTGGTGAAGTGCTTTAACTTGACCATCCTCAACTTCAAACATAGGGAAGTCAACAACCCACAGGAATTCAAACTTGTCTTTAGGGATGATCTCCATTGTTTCAGCAAGGAAGATACGGAATCTACCCATGTAATCCCATACAAGTTTTTTCTCACCGGCACCGAAGAATACAGCATCACCTACTTCAAGTTCACATCTGTCGATGATCAATTGGATATCTTCATCCGTGAAGAACTTTGTAAGCGGTCCTTTAAGTCCGTCTTCTTTCATTTGGAAGTATCCAAGACCTTGTGCACCGAACTTGCGAACGTAGTCCTCAAAACCTTTCATCTGACGTTTAGAGAAGATCTCATCACCTTTTGGAACGCGTAGCGCTTTGATACGGTTCTTTTTCGGTGATTTTGCGATATTTGAGAAGATCTCATTGTCACATCTTTCAAAGATATCGATCACATCCACCATCGCAAGGTCATAACGCATATCAGGTTTATCCGATCCATACTTCTCCATTGCTTCAAAGTGTGGCATACGTTTAAATGTAGCAGGGATATCAAACCCACATGCTGTAAAGACATCATGAAGCAGTTTTTCAGCGATCGCGATTACATCTTCTTGATCACAGAAGCTCATCTCAACGTCTATTTGTGTAAATTCCGGCTGTCTGTCTGCTCTAAGGTCTTCATCTCTGAAACATTTAGCGATCTGGAAGTATCTGTCAAAACCACCCACCATCAAAAGCTGTTTAAAGAGTTGCGGAGACTGTGGCAATGCATAGAACTCACCATGGTGTACACGGCTTGGTACAAGGTAGTCTCTTGCACCTTCCGGTGTAGATTTTGTAATGATAGGTGTCTCAACTTCAAGGAATCCAAGTTCATCAAGAGCGTTTCTAGCAGCGATCGTAGCTTTTGATCTAAGCTTGAAGATATCGTAAGACTTTTGTGTACGGAGTTCAAGGTATCTGTGTTTGAGTTTGATCTCTTCATTTACTCTCTCATCACCAAGGTCAAACGGCATCGGCTTGGAACGGTTCTCGATCACGAGCTTTTCTACAACGATCTCGATCTTACCTGTTTTCAGTCTCGGGTTCTCCAGACCTTCACCTCTTGCTCTTACTTTACCTGTAGCAATCAGTACGAATTGGTCTCTAACATCTTCAGCCAACTTATGAGCTTCAGCACTGTCAGCAGGGTCACATACAAGCTGTACTACTTCATCTTTGTCTCTAAGGTCGATAAAGATCAGTCCACCATGGTCTCTACGGCTGGAAACCCAACCTGCTACCGTTACTTCTTCACCGATGTGTGTTTCATTTACTTGGGCACAATAATGTGTTCTCACGTCGCATCCTCTTGTGTACCTGTGATGGGTATCATATTTAGTGACGCGATTATATCTAATTGTTGTTTAAGAGTTTGAAGATGGTAGAATAACACTAATTCAATCATAGGATAAAGGAACGAAATGGCATCAGGGTTTTTTGCACTTTTTGATGATATCGCATCACTGATGGATGATGTATCGACAATGACACAAACGGCGTCACAAAAAACAGCAGGTATATTGGGAGATGACTTGGCTGTCAATGCTGAAAAAGCGTCAGGATTTGCCTCCTCGCGAGAACTGCCTGTCCTTTGGGCGATCACAAAGGGTTCATTTATCAATAAAGCGATCATTTTACCTTTTGCTTTTTTGCTTACGGCTTTTGCACCATGGGCTATTGTACCTATCTTAATGGTCGGAGGTGTCTATCTGGCATTTGAGGGGACAGAGAAAATTTATGAGTTTTTCGTACCTCACAATGAGCATAAGAAGGTAGAGAGTCTTGAAAAACGCTCCAAAGAAGAGATACTTGAAGAGGAAAAAGCCAAGATCAAATCAGCGATCGTTACTGATTTTATCCTCTCCATAGAGATCATTATCATCGCACTTAGTGCAGTGACCGGTGAAGCTTTGCTTGTACAGATCGTTGCTGTTACAGTCGTTGCAATTTTGGCAACTATAGGGGTCTACGGGATCGTAGCGATGCTTGTCAGGATGGATGACTTTGGTTATAAACTCATCGCACTCAATGGCGGAGAGAGTCGTGTCGGGATGTTCTTCGTACGTGCCTTGCCTAAAGTGATCAAAGCACTTACAGTGATCGGTACACTCGCGATGCTGCTTGTAGCCGGGGGTATCTTCGTACATAATGCCCATATGATCCATGAAATGGTAGATTTTATACCTTTTATCTTTGGTGAATTACTAGTTGGATTAATCGTAGGTGCTGTGGCTTTGATGGTGATGAAATTGATAGAGTTATTTAAAAAATAATTAGATTATCTCCCACGCTTCGACATCTCCTTCTATCACTTCAAAGAGGGGATGTACTTTTATATGGCCGGTCGCTGAAAAGCTTTCATATCTTTTTTCCTCCCGAACTTTGAGTTTGTTCAGAAGATGGGATCGTTCATACTCTACCTGTCCGCTTGTAACATTGATCTTCTCATTAAAAACTTGATCATTTATTTTATTTTTATCAAAATTGTAGCCTCTACTATCCGCTTCGTCTGCAATACAGCGTAGGTAAACAGCGATGGCACCAAGGGGATTTGAAGTTGATTTAAACCGGGCAAGCTGGGGATGGTTTTTGTACCCTTTGGTATTACCGGCGAGTACATTCTGTGCCAGAAGTGTTTCTCTCCATAGTGCTACCAATCCTTTAGCATCGAGATATTCAGGATGTAAGGACCAAAGTCTCATTTATTACCTTTTTACGTTTTTCTTTTTCATGATTATAGTACAGTATAAAATCTGTTAAGTTTTTGCCCTGCGATATCAAACTCAATATGCATCACACCTTTTTCAATCACTAAGCTAAACTTGAATCCACTGTGTTTAATGATTTCCAGCATATTTTTGTTTTCCAGGAGTACATCAGCAATGAGTTTGGAAATCCCCTTTTCTTGTGCGATGGTGACAAGGTGTTCAAAGAGCAGGGTACAGATCCCTAAGTCTTGAAAAGCATCATCCACTGCAAATGCCAGTTCAGCAACTTTTTGGGGGCTTTCTTCTTCATATTGAACATATCGGCCAACCCCTACTATCTCTTCTTGATGGTTTTTTTCTTTGGTGACCACTAGTGCAACATGGTGATCAAAATCTACTTCTGTAAAATACTTCAGTTCTTTTTCTGTGAGATCATGCTTATCGTATAGAAAACGAAAATAGATGGATTTCCCGGTTAATCGATGAAATCCATCAAGAAGCCTTTGTTTGTCATCAGGCCTAATGGCACGAATCTGTACAGTCGCACCGTTTCTAAGCATTACATTTTGTGAAAACTCTTTTATGTTCTGCATCTGTTTCTCTTTGCTATACAATACTATTTTCTCTTCTGTAGACACTATACTTAGTTACGATTATTATAGCGTATAGTCGGACAGGTACCTACAGGTTTATGCACTGGTCAGTATTGCCCAGAAATAGTTATTGCTAAATTCATTCCCTTAAATATCGTGACTATACAGTGAAATAAAAACAGTTTCTCGCTTATATAAATATTGCGACCGGTTTTCTATGACCAAACTAGATTAACTAATTCTTTTATAATAAAATAAATTGGGACTATAAAGAGTGCTTCAAACAAACGTTGCTTGATTTTATTTTTCAAACTATTATCATACGGATCTAATTTTTTCCAAGCCACATGAAAATTTTCGATCTTATCAACTTCTTTATTATACTGTTCAAGTGAGTCTGCCATTATATTTTTGGCTTTAGTTTGATAAGTATATTTCTGTATAAGTGTATTGGTTTCTTTATCCATTTTCTCTTTTTTCTGATAAGAGAAAAACTCATTATTCTCTATCTTGTTGGAAAGGAATGTTTCATATGGAGTCGGAAAAGCTATTTCTCTTTCTTCAACAATATATGAAGGATATTTGAGTATAAAAGGTTCTTTTTCATTTCTATTATCAGGAATACGATAGGCACCATTGAGTATGTCATTGTAAAATATAATGGCATAACCTTTGCTATCCTTATCATATGTCCAGGCTTCACCCAGTGAATATTTCTCGATGAGCGTGATTTTATTCTGTACGGGGTCATCATTGACTTCAAAGGGTTCTAAAAGGTTGACATCTTGATATCGTAAGGCATAATAATCTGTATATTCTTTTTGGAGATCTTCCAGTTTTGAAGCTTTTATCTTCTGGCGTATTGTAAATGCTTCATGTCCATAATAATCCGTTTTTACAGTAAGTTTCGACTCTTTTTCCCTCAAGTCATAATACTGTTTTGCATGTATATAGATTGTTTGTTTTTCCGGTGGTAATGCCTGTTGTACTCTGTAACCTGATTTATCATATGGGTCATTATGCCAAAGTCTATAGTTGGTAAAGATATTGTCAAGAGCTTTGTTATACTCAGGGACCTGATTCGCCTCAATCAGTGTTTGCTTCGTTTTATAAGTATATGTTTGATGTAAGCTGTTTTCGGCTTCATCATACTGTTCCTCTTTTATATATGAGAAGAAAGGATTGTCTTCTGTTTTTGTCGTAATTTCATCCTCATATGTATAAGGTAGCAGTATCTTTCGTATCTCTGTAATATTTTCCTTTTTAATGAAAAGAGGTGCATTACGTTGCCCTTTACCTGGGAAATATATTCCTTTACGTAACTCATCACATTGAAAATAAGCTTGAAGGTCTTCTTCTCCCTTTTCTTTTTCCCATATAGAACCAAGGTTATACTCTTCTTTAAGGGTTATTTGATTTTTTTGTTTATCATCTTTTACTATCTCAAGTGGCTTGGCAAGCTGTAGATTAGGGTAGGTCTTTTGCATATATTCAACATAATGTGTTTCCAGTTGGCGTATTTTTCGGCCTCTAGAACGGTTTCTTATGTTATCAGCTTCGCTCCCTGTATATGTCACAAGAGTTATGAGATAATTTTCTTCATCCCTAAGATCAAAGGTCTGTTTGACGGTGATCGAACCATGTTCTTCAATAGAGTTCATAGACTGCAGTTCTTTTTCACCCTCTTTCAGTACCAGGGCATAATGGTAGTTTATCTGCGTAAAGTGGTTAATATCTCCTGCCTGATCAGTATATGTAGCGTCGAACCAGTATGTTTTACCATCAAGGATAATCTGAATGATCATATGGTTGAATGCAGCAACATTGGGTCCATGCTCAGGTAACAGCATACCATCACTGCTATGTACCAAAACAGGATAACTTTCTATATTCAATTCATTGAGAATGGTTTTTAAAATAACGACTTTGTTTTTACAGTCGGCAAAGCGCATATTCAGTGATTTGTTTGGGTCAATCGGAACAATACCACCAAGATTGCTGCCATCGGCAAAATAACGTATCTGTTCCTGAACATAAGATAGAGCATAGAGTGCCTGTTCTGCTTTATTTTCACTATGTTGTCTACACTCTTCTATCAATAGATTCATTTGTTCGTCTGCATGATATATCCCATTGTGATATATACTTCGTGCCCAAGCATTGACTTCTTCCCAGCTTTGTGTATTGGAAAAGACAATGCGGCTCCATGGATCATACCACTTTGGTACATCATTAGGGATAGTTAGAGCAGCTAAATTTCTAGATATAAGCTCATAAGAAATTTGGTCTTCGAACTCATTTTTGACCATAGGAGTATCTTGATTGAAGTAACGTATCTCAAGATTTTGATGGCTTTGTTGATCAAACAGTGCAAAGATATGCGAATAGTAAATATCTGTAGTGTTATTAATGTAACGAATTTGTCCCAGGTAAGGTTTGAATATCGGGTTAACTCCTTTACGCGAATAGTCAAAATAAAGCAGGTCATCTGTACGAATATCATAAAGTATCAAAGAAAGGGTTTGCCGGCCATCATAAATTAGCTTCTTAAGATCTTCTTCTCTTTGGAGAATGTCAACCTTTGCATCTGATAATTTGTCAATCCATACACCATCCCGAAGTACTTTTATCGTGTGAAGAGATAGTTCTTCATAAGTTGGATCAAAAGTGAAAGTCAGGTTAGAATAATATTCCACATCTTCAATATCAGCCAGGGTCCTTCCTATAGCAGTGTATTGTGTAATGTCCTCTTCAATGTATCTAAACTGCGAGCTATTAAGTATATGATGAGTGCCAGAACCACTTTGAATATAGTCTTTAAATAGAGTATCTACATTGATGCTCTTGATCCATTTAGGCAAAATTTTATCGATAAATTGTTCTTGTATCAATTCTTCTTCCCCTCTTTTTTTGATAGATATTGATTGTTTTTATGAAATGCTCTTATTATAACTGATATAGCTGAATCACTAATATAGTATTAAAATGGATATGATGTAGTATGTTATGATAGATAGTGGGGATCCTCGGCCTCATAGAGTAATCCTCGGTACAGCGTCTTAAGCAAATCCTAAAAGTAGAGTAGATGTTTGTGTGGACTTGAAAAGATTCCTGCATTTAGATGCAGGAATCCTAAAAGTTATATGGACAATGTTAACCAGCCAGCTCATTTCGAACTATTTTTACAGCTTCGACCATATTGATAAGACTAGGCTTTACTTCTTCCCATTTTCTTGTTTTTAAACCACAGTCAGGATTGATCCAGAGCTGTTCTTTTGGAAGTACTTCAAGCAGCAGTTTGATCTGTTTTACGATCTCATCGACACTCGGTACTCTTGGTGAATGGATATCGTATACACCGGGCCCGACCTCTTGTTTGTAGCCGACTTCTTTAAATATCTTCAGCAGTTCATTTCCGCTTCTTGCTGTCTCTATCGAAATGACATCAGCATCCATCGCTTCAATGGTTTTGATAATATCATTGAATTCACTGTAACACATGTGTGTATGGATCTGGGTTTCTTTATGTGCAGAACTTACTGCGATCTTGAAGTCCCTGACTGCCCATGCCTCATAGATCTTGATATTTTCCTCTCTTAACGGATAACCCTCTTTAAATGCTGCTTCATCTACCTGGATGATCTTAATACCGGCATTTTGAAGGTCATCGATCTCATCGCTTAGTGCAACGGCGATCTGTTTTGATACCTCGTCTCTTGGTTTATCATCTCTTACAAACGACCAGTTGAGTATGGTGACAGGACCTGTAAGCATACCTTTCATAGGTTTTTGTGTCTTCTTTTGTGCATAAGTGATCCACTCTACTGTCATAGGTTGAGGTCTACTGATATCTCCATAGATAAATGGCGGTTTTACACATCTGCTGCCGTAACTTTGCACCCAGCCGTTCTGGCTGAATCCATACCCTTTTAGCTGTTCTCCAAAGTACTCAACCATATCGTTTCTCTCCGGTTCACCATGTACCAGTATTTCAAGGCCGCACTCCTCTTGAAATGCTACGCAATCATCAATATAGGCTTTCATCTGCTGCTCATAATTTTCTTTGGAGATCACTCCGTTTTTAAACTCCTGTCTGGCTTTTCTCACTTCAGGTGTCTGCGGGAATGAACCTATGGTGGTTGTAGCCAGATCTTCATAGCCTAAAATCTCTTTTTGGAGTTTGATGCGCTCTTCGTATATCCCGTCTCTGGAGAGTTTTGTAAAATGATCTACTCTGTCTTGTACATTCTTATCATGAATGAGGGTAGAAGTTTTTCTGCTTGCATTTGCTTTTTGATTATCAGCTAAAACAACTTTTTCTTTCTCGCAGAGACTCTCTACCCCCTCAAAAAAGATCTTTGTGATAAGAGATACTTCATCTAGTTTTTCAACCGCATAGCTTAACCAATTTTTGATATCTGCATTCATTTTCTCTTCATACTTCAGTGTAAATGGTGTATGTAGGAGAGAACAGGAGGTAGAGATCAATATATTGTCCTTAGAGACGGTTTTTGAGATATTTTTTAAGATTTCCAGTGTCGTTTGGATGTTGTTTTTCCAGATATTTCTACCATCAACTACACCAGCGATCAGTTTTTTGCCGCTATTTGCAATAAGCTCCAATGACTCAATGTTCTTGGTACCATATAAAAAGTCCAGTCCAAGTCCCCAGATCGGTGTATTGACCAACACTTTAGTCGCTTCGTTGGAATGTTCAAAGTAGGTGCTCACGATGATGTTTATATTGTCCGATACCGCATCTAGACGGTCATAGGTTGGCTTAATGAGACTGAGTACTTTTGCGTCATTGTCTTTAACAAAAATAGGCTCATCGATCTGTATAGTGATCCCATCATCAAGTGTCGATATCTCTTTTAACAGCTCCTCGTAAATCGGCAAAATTTTAGAGTGGAGTTCATAGGTGTCTCCTCTATCTACTCTCTTTGAAAGTCCCAGGAAGGTAATAGGGCCTATGAGATTGATTTTTGTATTGATGCCTTGGGCTTTTGCTTCTTTGTACTCATCGATTACTTTCGAACTGTTCAGTTTGTATTGATCTTCCAGGCTTAGTTCCGGGACGATGTAATGGTAGTTGGTGTTGAACCACTTTGTCATCTCCATTGCGACATTCTCTTTATTCCCTCTTGCCATTGAGAAGTAAAGTGTTTCATCCTTCAGGCCTTGGAACCTTTTGGGAATAGCACCCAGCATAATCGCTGTATCTAACATTGTGTCGTAGAAACTGAAGTCATTAGAGCTGATAAAGTCTATACTGGCCTCTTTTTGATAGTTCCAGTGTCTGCTTTTTAGCTTGCTTGCCACCTCTTTTACTGCATCAAATGAGCATCTGTTTGCCCAAAAATCCTCTAATGATCTTTTTAATTCTCTTTGTTCTCCAATTCTTGGAAATCCCACGATATAGCTTTTTTTTGACATTACTTTATCCTTTAATGTTTTGTTGTTTTGATATTTAGGTTTGTTATGGATTAAAAAGTAATGATTGGAGGATGGACACCCGTTCTTCTAAATGCAAACCATGTAGTATAGTAAGGGCATCTAGGAATAAAAAGGTTTATTTTTAGAATGATTCTGGTTCTTAACTTGTAATAGCAGTTACAATGACAAGGCTTGGCATTTAAGGTGCGTAAGCATGTTAAGATATCTGAAGGGGGATCATTTTCATCGACTTCTTCATTTTCAGATGAAAGTTTCTGTGTGAACAGTGAAGTGATCTTTACAGTCTGGTTTTGCAGTTTTTTTTCTACACTGTACGCCAAAATAGAAGCAAGTGTAAAATATCTTTTTCCAAAACCTTTCGGTGCTCGCACTGTTTCCCCTTTCTTGATACTGTTTGGAATAATACCTAAAATCATGTATAGAAGTCTTTAGATAGAGAGTATGATTTTAGAAGATGGAAATATGATGTAACGATTTATGGGTGAAGCCCAACAATATGACAATATGACACATTTTATCTCTCTTTATCAAAAAGAGAATAGAATACAAAAACACTTAAGAAGTAGAGTAATCCGACAAAGCAAAACTATGCTACTCTAATAGATATTAAAACGATGGGGAGTCAACTTTGGAAAGATTGGCGCAGATAAAAACCGCAGGCTTTATACTTAAGCCTGACTCACCTGAGATCAAACCGTTATATGAGAAGATCAAGGGACAGTTTGAGGCGAAGGGTATCCGTGTACTTTTGTCAAAACACTCGGCTGAGATGATCGGTTGTGAGGGGATTTCGTTTGATGAGTTGTGCAAGGCTTCAGACTTTTTAGTTTCATTGGGTGGTGATGGTACGCTATTGTCCTTGGTAAGAAGAAGCTATGACTATCGTAAACCGGTATTGGGGATCAATGCAGGCAATCTTGGATTTTTGGCAGATATAACGATTGAAGAGGTGGACAACTTTTTGGAACAACTGCTTGTAGGTGAGTACCGTGTAGATGAAAGAATGATGATCGAGGGGTATATCCGTAAAGCTTCGGGTGAAAAAATGTCATTTTTTGCATTCAATGATGTCGTTATCAGCCGTCCTGTGATCTCCAAAATGGCCCAGATCAATGCTGCGATTGACGGAGAGATGTTCAACAGTTATAAAGGTGACGGATTGATCGTAGCTACTCCTACAGGATCGACTGCCTATAATCTGGCTTCCGGTGGCCCTGTGATGTACCCGTTGACTGAAGCTTTTATTTTGACTCCTATTATGGCGCATTCCCTGACCCAGCGTCCGCTTGTTGTACCGGCTGATTTTACGCTTGAGCTAAGTTCACCGGATGAAAAAGTGATCGCTATGATCGATGGTCAGGATGCTTATGAAATATTCCAAGGTGATGTACTGGTCATTAAGGGTGCAAAAAGAGGTGCAAGACTGCTACATAGCAAAGATCGAAATTACTTCTCTGTACTGCGTGAAAAACTCTCTTGGGGAGACCGACATTGATAGAGCGTCTATATCTTCGTGATCTTGTCACATTTTCTGAAGCTGAAGTCGAGTTCGAGAAGGGGCTTGTCGTTTTTACCGGGCCAAGCGGCGCAGGGAAGTCTGTACTTATGTCTGCTATTCTCTCAAGTTTTGGGCACACTACGCCGGGTGCAGCAGCTTTATGTGAAGTGAACCTTGCAAAACCGGAAAGTATGGAGTCAGAAGCGTATACTCTTGAAGCGGATATGACCATCAAAACACTCAAAAAAGAGAATGTACGTCATTATATCGATGGACAAAATATTTCTAAAAAAATACTTCGTCAACTGTTTACTCCTTATGTTCAGTACCTTAGTGTACGAGACAAGGGCGGGTTTGAGTCTGAGATACTTCTGGCGATGATAGAGAGTTCATTATGCGCCAAAGACAAAACATACACAAAGCTCTCTAAAGAGTATACGAAACGTTATGCAATTTACAAAAACCAGCTTTTTAAGCTCAATAAAATTAAAGAAGATGAAGCAAAGCTTGCAGAACTGATAGAGTTTGCCCGTTATGAAATTGACAAGATAGAGAAAATTGATCCAAGAGCAGGGGAAGATGAAGAGCTGATTCAAGTAAAGCAGCAGCTTTCACGTATTGACAAGATCAAAGAGATGTTGCAGTATGCAGCTGCGATCTTTGATGCAGAGTCAAGTGTGCAAGAGGTTTACAGACTCTTGGATAAAGATGCTTCTGTTTTCACTGATGCAATGAATCAGGTACGCATGGACTTTGAAGAGACAGAGTCCTTGGCAGAAGAGCTTGAAGAGATGGATGTAGAGCAGATACTTGACAGGCTTTCAGACCTGACAGCACTTAAAAACCGTTACGGTTCTATCGAAGAGGCACTGATATACAAGGAAGAGAAGCAACAAGAGCTTGCAGGCTATGAAAATATCGAGCAAGATAAGAGTATGCTCGAGAACTTTATCGTGATGGAAGCAGGTGAATTACATGTACTGGCTCAGCAGCTTTCATCTTACCGTAAAAAAGAGGCCAAAGAGATTGAAGAAAAGTTGACAGACTACCTCGCTGCATTGAAACTTCCTAAACTTAGTTTTACTGTTGAGTCAAAACCGTTTGATGAATCTGGAAGTGACGTGTTTGATGTACTACTTGGCGGATCTAGCGCAGATACACTGAGCGGCGGTGAGTTTAACCGTGTACGTCTGGCATTGATGGCTTCTACAATAGGTCAAGAGAACAGGGGTGGTGTACTTATTCTTGATGAGATCGATGCAAATGTAAGCGGGGATGAATCGATCGCAATTGCCGAGATGATCTCTCAGCTTTCTAAAGTCTACCAGATCTTTGCTATCTCTCACCAGCCGCATCTTTCCGCAAAAGCTGATCAGCATTTCGTGGTAAATAAAGAAGCACAAAAGAGTGAAGTAAGAAGCCTTGATAATGAGGGCAGGATACAGGAAATCGCCAGAATCATAGCTGGCGAGAATCCTACCCCTCAAGCGTTAGAATTTGCAAAAAAGCTTAGAAGCTGACTTTTGAAACTGATTACGGGTAATAATATCGCCAATAGAGAAGCAGTTACAGCGTAAAATAGAAGAGTTAGTATATAATATTTAGTATGATGAGATTTGATCAACTAAAGCGCTGGGGCTTTTCACAAACACAACTATCTGAAGATATAAATAAAAAGCTGCTTGATCAGCTTTATCTTTATGCTAAAAAAGGTATGTTGGCACTTCTGGTACTAACAAGCATCATTACGTTTTTTATGTTTGATATTGTACCCGAATATCTGCTATATCCTTGGTTCTTCGCTTCAATGGGGATAACATTAAGCAGGATGTATGACACCTATTATTATCTGAAACATGATTGTAGTAGTAAACAGTTTAGAACGTGGTATAACAAATTTGCCTATAAAGCGCTTTTTACAGCAATTTTATGGGGAAGTATGCCGATACTTTTCTTACCTTATGCGGATAGTTCTTCTTTACATTTGCTTATTGCGATGTTGATACTCGGTCTAAGCGGCGGGGCTATGAACTCTCTTTCTGCAGACAGAAATCTTGCGACCATTTATCTAAGCATTTTATTGCTGCCGTTAGGATTTTACTTTATTTTTCAAGGGACCTTGATAGGAACAATTACCTTTTTCCTTATTTTACTGTATCTTATAACACTTTTCAGTGTCAATAGAAATGCCAGTATAAGCTTGGTTGAGACCTATCAAAAAGAAGAAGATCTGACCAAAGCAAAAAAAGAACTTTTTACGAAGCAGGATGAACTTAATAATCTATTTCAACAAACCCCGATCGGAGTCTTTTATTTTGATCTTGATCTACATATTATTGATTGTAATAGTGCATTTTTGAAGATGTTTAACTCTACTTCTAAAGAGTTAATAGGTTTTGATCTTAATAGAATAATAGATAAAAGACCGCTTGAAATCATTAAGAAATCCTTGATAGATGGTCCTCAAGTATACCAAGGCCCCTATGTCTCTTTAAAAGGGATTGAATTATGGGTTGAAGCAAAGTGTTCTCCATTACTGAACAATGATGGAGAACTTATAGGCGGGATCGTGCTGCTTGAAAATAAAACCAAAGAAAAGTCAGTCAATGATGAGCTTACATACATGGCTAGACATGATGAACTTACATCTCTCCATAATAGAAGAAGCTTCAAGGAGTATATGCTTTCTTTAGCGAATGAAGAATTGCATAAGACACACTTTTCGATACTTTTCTATCTTGATCTTAACCAGTTCAAACAGATCAATGACTCTTTAGGTCATATGATGGGCGACCAATTACTTGTACTGGTATCACAACGTTTGAAAGTGCTTGCCGGTACTGAGTATTTTCTAAGTAGACTTGGCGGCGATGAGTTTACCTTGATTATTCCTTTTTGTGCGACTGATTATCAGGAGGCACATCGCATATCAGAGATATTTGGAGAGAAGATACAAAAGCTTTTTATAGATGCATTTATAATCAATGAATTGCATTTGTATATAAAAAGCAGCATAGGGATTGTGATCATAGAGCCTAACACAAACAATATCGAAGAGTTGATACGTTATGCTGATATCTCGATGTATCAGGCAAAACGAGAAGGTAGTAACCGTTTTTCTTATTATAACTCTAAACTTGATCAGAAAAGAAAGGCACTTTTTCAGTTACAACATGAACTGAATCAGGCGATATCTAGAGAAGAGCTACAACTCTACTATCAGCCTATCGTCAATATCGAAGATAATTCACTAAGAGCCTGTGAAGCACTATTACGATGGAATCATCCAACCCAGGGACGTTTAGCACCTTCTACATTTATTGATCTAGCCATTGAGTCTGGACTGATCGATGATATTGGCTGGTGGGCGATAGAGCATGTATGTAAGCAAATTTCAGATTGGAAGCAGCAAGGTAAATATCATCTTAAATATGTATCGATCAATATCAACGCAAAACAGCTTCAAAGATATGGATTTATTGATAGATTCTTTGAAGTGCTAGATTTGTACGGTGTCAAATCTTCAGAGATTAAACTGGAAATCACCGAGAGGTCATTGATCGATAATTTTAAACAGACTAACACTGTGATCAGACAACTTCAAAGCCATGGTGTTAGATGTGCCATCGATGATTTTGGTATTGGATATTCTTCTCTTTCTTATCTGCAAAAACTTTCATTTTCTGTACTTAAGATCGATCGTGAGTTTATTAAAGATATTTTGATCAATCCGGAGGAGCGTTTCCTTGTAGAGAGTATCATTAAAATTGCCAAAAGATTTCATTATCGTATCGTTGTAGAAGGGATAGAGACAGAAGAACAGAAACGTATTATTCAGGAGATGGACCCAAAGATAAGCTATCAAGGATATCTTTGCTCACCACCTGTTTCTGCCGAAATATTGGAGCAAAAGTTTTTGAATGTTCTTTAAGTGATCATAGCCTGGTATCATGATCATTTTATGATACCGTTTCAACTGCTATGACGTTTCTATATTTTGATGCATATATACATGTAGAAAAGAAGAGGTATATAGTGATATTGGAATATATTTTATAGAAGGCTGCTCAACCATTGAACTACATTGGTTCAATGGAGTTTATATACTAACAGTACTGATCTTTAAGTTGCTGTGCATAATTCTCAAGAGATGAACAATAATGTTGTACTATTTTCATATCAGTTCCTGTTTTAAGATAAGTGTTGAAATCAACCAGAAGATCTGACACTCCGCCTGTACCGAGGTTAGTAGCTGACCCCTTGATCGAATGTGTAAGTTTTTCTAGTTGATGGAAATTCTCTGTCTCTAACTCTTTTTTGATAAGTGGGATATGTGTGTCGATTTGAGTGACAAGTTCACAGACAAACTCTTTTGCTTCTTCTTCAGAGAGTCCCAGACTCTCAACAGTACGTGTATGATCAAACGGCGGATAGTCACAAGGCGGTAGCTCTTCTGCTACTGTGACCTCTATCTCTACTTTTTCTTCAGCTTTTGGCTCTTCAACGATAACTTCAGGTTCAGGCTTGATCTCAACTTTTTCGGGAGCAACGGCTACTTCCTCTTCTATATGTTGAGTTATAGGTTTTTCTTTCTCTTTTAGGGGTTCTTCTACATTTGTTTCAAATGGAGGTGTTTTTCTAAGCTTACGTTTTTCTTCTCTTTGTTTTTTGTATTTTTGTTCTTTTCTATATTCAATAAAGATAACCCATATAATCGCTAATACGATTATAGTCAATGCAATAGTTCCTAGCATCGTCCACTCCCATATAGTATCTTCTTATACTATACTTGTTTTAAGATTAGGCTAAGATTAAATAGAAGATTCTATTTGATAAACCTAACAGGCTGTAGCTATTTTGTTATTGATTGGGTATCAATGAGCCCTGACACTACCTGAGTGCTCCCAAAATGAACTAAATGCCTAACACCACAGGTAGTAATATGTATTATTTATACTATTTGCACCAACAGTGTAATCTGTAGTAGCTAAAACTGCTTTTGCACTAAACGTATCAGCAGTAAAGAAAATTAAAGTCACTACTATTTTTGACTACTATTATTTTTTTTATACTCTTGAATGAATTCCAGTGCGTTATCGCCTCTTAAAAAATCTGCAAGGCCAATGAGCCCATCTACAAGATATCTGGTGTTATACCCCTTTAGTTTCAAATAGGTACGTGCCATGATCGCTCTGTCTTTATGAGGGCATGCAGTAACGATGAGCTTTGATTTATCAAGCTCATTTAAACGTTTTGGAAGTTCGTTAATAGGAATATTTATAGAAGCCGGCATATGCCATGCCTCATACTCTTCTTTAAATCTTATATCTATAAGCTGAGCTTTACCTTCTTCAAGCATTACCGTTAGTTCGACACTATTGATTTTCATAGCTTTACGCTCTTCATAGGTGAATGCGCTTAAATAGTTGTCATAATTAAGTACCTGCGTTTCAGCAAATATTGTGATGTAGCCAACTACAAATAATATAACTATTTTTTTCATTTATGACCCCTTATGTAATGTCATCTACCTATTGTTATATTAACATGAATTAACACAGATCCTCTATATCTTTAGTCATTTATATTAATCCGAGTAATGCTACAAGTAATACAGGCGGGGTTATGACAAGTCCGACTTTCATATACTGTCCCCAGGTGATTTTAACACCTTTTTGTGCGAGTACATGTAGCCAAAGTAATGTAGCAAGTGAACCGATAGGTGTCATTTTTGGACCTAAGTTTGAACCTAAAATATTGGCATAGACCAGTGCTTCATTGCCAATATACCCAACATGGTCAATTGCTATATCCATGATCATGATTGTTGGCATATTATTCATCACTGAGCTAATAATTGCAGATAAAAAACCGGTTCCCAACACAGCTGTTACAGTTCCCTGTCCACTAAGATCTGTGATCCATGAAGCTATGATCTCCGTAAGTCCTGCATTCTTAAGCCCATAGACTACAACATAGAGTCCGATACTAAACCAAACGACTTGCCATGGTGCTGCCTTGATCGTCATGATCGGTTTAACTGCTTTAAAATGATTTGCTATTGCCAAAAAGATCAGTGCTCCGCCAAGTGCAAAAACAGAAACAGGCAGATGCATACGATCTCCAATAAAATAACCGATCATAAGCAGTGCCAAGAAAAACCAAGAGAGCTTGAACATCGTTTGGTTTTTAATCACTGAATAAGCCTCCGGTAGTGTAGATACATCAACATTCAATGGAATGTCTTTGCGGAAATAGATCCACAAGACTACAATTGAAGCGATGATCGATAGAAGATTAGGCAAAAACATATTTTTTACATACTCAACGAATCCGATGTCAAAGTATCCGGCAGTAACGATATTGGTCAGGTTTGAAATCACCAGAGGGTTGGATGCACTGTCACCGATAAATCCTCCAGCCATCAAAAATGCGAAGATTGCCAAAGGATTCATTTTCAAGTACTTCATTTTCGCAAGCAATATAGGTGTGAGGATCAATGCGGCTCCGTCATTGGCAAAGAATGCAGCGACGATAGCTCCCAATAACAGTATGTATACGAACATTCTGTTCCCGCTGCCACGGCTAAGTTTTGCCATTTTTATCGCTGCCCACTCAAAAAAGCCTATCTGATCAAGTACCATTGAAAGAATGATAATTCCGATAAATGCCAATGTCGCATCCCACACAATATTTATAACCGTAAAGATATCCGCATAACTTACTACACCGACAATCAGTGCAATAATTGCGCCTATAACAGCTGTTGTCCCTATCTGAAGACCTTTAGGCTGCCAGATCACAAATATCAAGGTGATCAAAAAAACCGACATCGCTAATAACATACTTTATACTCCAATGAATTATTATGAAAACTATATCAAAAAAATAATTATATCAAGATATATTGATTTATTGATTTTCTTTTGCTACAATTCAACAATTCTAAAAGGAGTACTATGGACATTTTCTTAAAAAGTATTGCTGCACTTAATGATGAAACGAGAGTATTGATACTTAGATTTCTTGATGAATATGGTGAAACTTGTGTATGTGATATGCAGTCATCGTTTAATATGATTCAATCCCGTCTGTCACGTCATCTGAAAATTCTAAAAGATGCCGGCTTTCTACGGGTTGAACGTAAAGGGACATGGGCCTATTACTCCATTAGAAAACCATTGGACCGCTTTCGTAGTGAAGCATTGCAAGAAATAGGTCATCTGGATATCAAGCTTCCGGATTTAAACAAAATATCACAGACTCAAGGATGTAAAATATGAAAAAAAATGTGTTGATCTTATGTACGGGGAACAGTTGTCGTTCAATTATGGCAGAGGCCCTGATCAATGCCAAGCTTGGTGATTGTGTTGAAGCTCAAAGTTCAGGTGTCAAAGCAAGCGGGAAAGTCAATCCAAATGCTCAAGCATTACTGGAATCAAAAGGGTATTGGAAAGATGAATACCACTCAAAAGTCATTGAAACGGTATTGGATACGCCTTTTGATCTGGTTGTAACGGTATGTGATCATGCCCATGAAACCTGTCCTATGTTTCCTAAAGCAGTGAAAACAATACATGTAGGTTTTGAAGATCCAAGTGGTAAAGCGGTAGAAGAGTATGAAAAAACATTGAATCTGATTGAAAAAGAACTCCTACCAATTGTTAAAGAGGAGCTTTGTTAAATGTGGTACGAACTCTCAAAAGAGTTTATCTATAGCTTTGTAGGTATAGAAGGAAAGTTGGCTGATGCTGCACACTTTTTTATCTATGACACTATAAAGATATGGTTTTTGCTACTCACTATTATCTTTGCAGTTTCTTTTTTAAGAACATGGGTCAATACAGAGTATGTTAGAGCCCATCTTCAAGGTAAATCTGCATTGTATGGTCATGTGGGAGCTTCATTGTTTGGAATTGTCACACCGTTTTGCTCTTGCTCTGCGATCCCTCTTTTTCTAGGTTTTATTCAGGCAAGGATCCCGATAGGAGTAACCTTTAGTTATCTTATCTCTGCCCCAATGAATAATGAGATTGCCATCGCGATGCTTTTTGGACTTTTTGGCTGGAAAATTACAGCAATTTATATCGGTTTCGGACTCATGGTAGCTGTCATCGGCGGTTATTTTATTGGAAAAATGGGCGTGGAAAAAGAGATATTGCTGGATGTTAAACCAACAAGTTCTGAACTGAAAGCTGAACTAGTAAAACTGACATTAAAAGACAGAGCAAAAGAAGCATGGAACAACACATTTGATATTTTCAAAAAGATTTATCTGTATGTATTGCTTGGTGTAGGTGTAGGAGCATGGATACATGGATATATCCCGACTGATTTTATCGCACGCTATACCGGTGAGGGAAATCCTCTTGCCGTGATCATAGCTGTGATCATGGGAATCCCTATGTACTCTAACGCTGCAGGTGTGATGCCTCTGGTAGAAGTACTTACAAGTAAGGGGATGCTTTTAGGAACAGCACTCAGTTTTATGATGGCGGTAACGGCACTGAGTTTACCAGAAGCACTGATACTCAAAAAGATCATTTCGTTAAAACTTATCGGCATATTTTTTGCCATTGTAGGAAGTGGTATTATTGCGATCGGGTATATATTTAATACAATTTTATAAAGGAGAACACTTATGTTTAAAGTAAACAATACACAAAATGGCGTAAAAGCATTTTTAGGTGGCTTGAAGGCTGAAGAAATTAATGCAAAAGTACAAGAATGTCAGGAAGGGCAATGCAGTTGTGCATGTGATCCTCAAATGATGCAAAAAATTGAGAAAATAGAAGTAGCAGCTGAAGAGAATGGCACCAGTATCACGATTACAGGTAAAGTGAGTGCAGAAGAGTTAGAACCGATGATGAAGGAGTGTTTGCTATGAAAATCGAAGTACTGGGTACCGGGTGTGCCAAGTGTGTTGCGTTGGAAAAAGTTGTCAAAGAAGCTGTTGCTAAAAGCGGTAAATTCGCACAGATAGAAAAAGTGGATGACATTATGAAGATCATGGAGTACCAAGTAGTAAGTACACCTGGGCTTGTCATAGACGGTAAAGTTGTAAGCACAGGGAAACTATTAAGTGTAGATGAAGTTTTAGCACTGATTAACGGGTAAAAATGCAAGAGAGTATACTTGCCTTGCTTGAATCAAATTCACTTTTGGCATTTGCAGGTGCATTTGGAGCAGGCAGCATCACAGCAGTTGCACCTTGTTCGTTAGTTTCTGTCCCCTTACTGGTAGGAAGTGCTGTGGCACTGAACAAAGATCTAGAAGGTAGAAAAAAAGTATTTTATACCTATGCATTTGCATCTCTTTTTGCTATCGGTGTGATGATCAGCTTTTCTATACTAGGCCTCATTGTCGCAAAGTTTGGCGGATTTTTTTCTGTGGCTCCGATGTGGGCATACCTGCTTGCTTCAATTTTGAGCATACTTATCGGTCTGTATGCCTGGGGTGTACTTGGTGAAGTAAATAAGTCATTAATCATGATGCATCTTATCAAATATCGCCTCTTTGGCGGGTTTTTGATAGGAATTATATTTGGCTTGGTCAGCACGCCATGTGCTTCTGCACCTCTTGTTGGGATGATCACCGTTGCTGCTAACAGTGGATATGTTTATGCATATGGACTTATATTGACATTTGCAATAGGGCATTCAATGCTTCTTTTGATCGCAGGTATATCGGTCGGTTTTGCACAAAGTGTCACTTCAAACAAAGTCGTCGCAAAAGTGTCAAACTCTATCAATAAAGGTTTTGCTCTTATGCTTATAGGCCTGGGGTTCTATTTTGCATGGGAAGCCTATTTACAGTTTTAGGAGAATAGATGAGATTTATCATAACAGTTTTTTTAATGTTCTTTGCATCGGTTGCATTTGGCGAAGATAATATGCTGCAAGAGAGTGTATACACGCAGGTCCAACATAATATCGGCAAAGGAAAACCGACTTTTTTGGAAGTAGGTTCGGACAGCTGTCATAGCTGTAAAGTGATGAGTCGTATGCTTTATGAAACTACACAAAAACACCCTGAGTACAATATCTATTTTATCAATGTCAAAAAAGAGCGTGATGCGGCTTCGGAGCTAAAGATCATGATGATCCCGACCCAAATTATTTATGATAAAAATGGCAAAGAAGTTTATCGGCATATTGGATTGTTAAGTGATGATGAACTGGAAAAGTTATTTATTAATTATCAGTTTAAATAAAAAGGAATACACAAATGATTTTTACAGCTCAAAAAACAGATACCGGTACATGTTGTTCATCAAATCAATCAAAGAGCAATAACATGAAACGACTTCATATTCATATATCAGTTGATGATCTTGAACAAAATAGGGTATTCTACACTGCCTTATTCGGGATGGAGCCGACAAAAGTCAAAGAAGATTATATACAATGGTTGGTAGATGACCCTGCTGTCAATTTTGCTATTTCAAAGGGTAAAAGCAAAAGCGGGCTCAACCATCTTGGGCTTCAAGTAGACAGCGAAGAAGCCGTCAATGCGATTGAAAAGAGGCTGGTTAACGCTGGTATCACTGGAGAAAAACAAGACGAAGCTGCCTGCTGCTATGCAAAGTCAAAAAAATATTGGGTGCAGGACCCGCAGGATGTGATCTGGGAAAACTATCATACGATGGATCAGATCGAAGTCTTTGGTGGTGACTCATTTACTGGTGGGGTTGGCTGCTGTGAACCGACCTTTCCTAAAGATGATACATGCTCGACAGGATGCTGTTAAGGACACGTTGTAGCTAATTATTCCAATATTTCGATTTGTACATAGTTTTACTTAACTTGACTATTGGTACGCTTTTCGTTACATTCTGGATATAGTATTGTAATTAAAGGAGATGCTATGACCAAAGTAGAGATAGAAAAACTGGGTGATGATTATGAAGTGTGTTACTGTATGGGTACGACACTTGGAGAGATCATAGAAGCGATCAAGAGTGGTGCTACAACGATGGAAGCTTTGAAAGATCGTACAGAAGCAGGGACTCTATGCGGGTTATGTGAGTCATGTGATATAGATGAAGACGAAGACCGTGAAGTACACCTTGATGAGATCATCGCTGCTTATGCACAAGGGAGTTGATTTACTCTATCTCTTTTAAGAAGGAGAGCATATTGTAGTAGTGGTCTCCGTGCCAGTATATACGGCCGCAACCGGGGCAGCGCTCAAAAAATTCAAAATGTTTTTTGACGCCTTCAGGAAGCTGGTCGATAACCTCTTCCTTATCGACTGTCTCCAGTGGTGTGTTGCAAACAAGGCAGCGTGATATGCCTTTGATCTCTTTTGAGAGCCCAAAGTGTTCCAGTATGGTTTTGAGCTGTATCTGTGTATCCGTCGCTCTCAGCAAAAATGCATTTGCATGTTTACGCCCTGAGAGCTCACGGTCCCTGGTAAGAATGATACGTCCCTCATCATTGGCCATCTCTATAAGGTCATTATCTTCGATATGGGTAAAGTATAAGGTATCATACCCCAATATCCGTAGATATTTTGCTACTCTCCCCAAATGACAATCAGCGATAAATTTCGGAGGGGTATGATGTTCACTCATATACTCTCCAGTGCTTGATATAACGATCATCCATATGCACTTTCAGATAGATGCACAGCTCAGGGAAAAAGTCTAGAAAATCCTGCTCGAGTCTGCTTTGCATACGTACAATATCATCAATGTAACTGCTGGCGCTCTCTCTGGCTAGAAGTCTTGGGGATAATCTTGTATCGATCCGCATTAAAGCTTTATGCAGCTCTTCAAGAGAGTTGTACTTGTTGAGTCTGTCCTGTTTGATAAGATTGTTGACCAGAAGTTGGGGCTGTTCGGGAAAACTTGGAGCGCGTTTCTCGGCATTTTCATAAAATTCACTCAGAAATCGCTCTTTGGGGATCGTTGTAAACTTCTCCCAGTGCTTTGAGAGCAGGTAGTCATAGGTCAGGTCGATGACCACTCCTCTTAGCAGTCCTTGCGCTCTCAGTCTTGATTTACTGAGAGAGACGATCTTGTGGGTGTCTGTATAGCTGTCTATCAGTTTATGGACCGTGATACCTCTTTGCAGGTCATCACTGGCACTCTCCCAGGCTCTTCCTTTGAGAGGATCGGCAAGATAGTTGCCCAGCTGGAAGTCAACTTTGTCTTCAGAGAGTAATACGTGTGCAAGCCAGTTCATTATTCTTTGTATGTAATTTTGAGAGGGGTTTTTAACATCATCTGGGTTTTGGCTTTTACCTCTGTCCCATCAGGCATGTGATGGATAGTGATCTCTTCATCACTGTTCCACTCTATTGCAGGTGCTGTGATATTAGGTTCGCCTTTGATCACGAAGATATTCCCGGCTTTGTTTTCCAAACTTTGATTTGTCTCTATGACCGAAATCTGTGTTGTTGCACCATTACTTGGTCCACACTCTCTTTGAAATATAACAGCTTTGAGTGAATTGTTCGGTGAGAGGTACTCTTTATAGATCTTGTTACCACACAACCCTTCTGCCACTCCATCAACGAGAAAGAAAAAGATAGCAGCTGCAATGATAGAAAATACGATAATGACTGATATAGATGTTTTAATCATTTGTACATGCCTTGCAATATTTAGAATGGTCTATCTCCATATAACTGATCTCTTTCAGTATCTTGAAGTGAGGAGAGATGTATGACTGTATCATCTCAAATACCTGTTCAAGTTCATAGATACAGACAGATCTATGCTGTTCTATAAAGCGTAAGAGTTTGATCCTGGTTTCATCGTGCAATGCACCGATGGTTTGTAAAAAAATTTCCATAAAAGAAGTATATCGAAAATATCACATTTTGAAAGATTTTGAGGCTTTGTGTACAGAGTTGGGTAGACTTACGAAATGATGTTACACCTGGATCTGGACTGCTTTTTTGCAGCCGCACACCGTATCGATGCACCTCAGTTACATGGCATACCTATTGCTGTAGGCGGAAGAAGCAATCTGAGTATCTTTGAGCGCAAAAAAGAGCGTAGGTATCTCAGTGCCATAGACGGTGCTTTTACCAGTTCCATACTCAGCAGTAATGCGGGGAAAAGCTTTGAGGAGTACTTTGTAGATCCTGACGGGAAAGTCCGTGGTATCATCACCACTGCTTCTTATGAAGCACGTGCTTACGGGGTCAAAACCGCGATGAGTGTGGCTGAGGCGCTCAGGCACTGTCCGCACCTGAAAGTAATCCCGCCTGACTATCCGCTCTACCATACGCTCTCACACCAGCTAAGAGTGATGCTGGAGCGTGAGATCCCGTCCATAGAACAGTTCAGTATCGATGAGTTTTTCGGTGATGTGAGCGGATGGGTGAGTGATGAAGAGATCGAAGGATTTGCACGGATGCTGAAAGATAAGATCTACAGGGAATTGAAACTGCCGATCTCCATCGGTGCTTCAAGAAGCAAGTGGATCGCAAAGCTGGCCACAGGGTTTGCAAAACCGCATGGTATCAAGGTGATCTATCCTAATGAAGTGGATGAGTTTATCAAAGATATCCCCATCGCAAAATTCCCGGGTATCGGCAGAGGATATCAGGATCGTCTATCTGAACGCGGGATACGTACGCTTGGGGAGATCAAAGGAAGACAGGCACTTTTCTACTCATGGGGAAAGTCGGGGAAACAGCTTTATGACCGTGTATGCGGCATAGACGAAGAGGGGATCGCCATCTCTCATGCCAAAAAGTCTATCGGCATAGGCAGGACATTTGATCCCCAGTACCACCGTGATGAGATCCGAAGGCGTGTTACGATCCTATGTAGACACCTTGCCTTTCTTGTCCATAAAGGAGGTCACGTACCTACCACCTATGCACTGAAGATCAGGTATGAATATGGTAGCAAATCCAAGGGATTCACCAACTCCAACAGGCTATTTAGTGAACAGTACTGTAAGGAGGTGATGCTGGAACTCTTTGACAAGATCGACATCCATCCCTCACATGCCATCATACAACTCAACCTCACACTCTCACACTTTGCAGAGGGCAGAGGAGTGACAATGGATATGCTCCACTACAGTGAAGATCAGAAGGCTTCTAAGCTTACGGAGTCGATGCAAAAGCTGCGGGAGAAGTTCGGTATAGATATTATCAAAAGCGGGGGAGAGTTGTAAGGGGAGGGTATGTATTCTTACGTTCAACGTGGGAACGAAGAAAAAAACAAGAGTAATAGTTAAATTCGAAAGTAGGTCATTAAACTCTCTTTACCTTATTCAGAAGTAAAAATGCACCAAGACCCAGTGCTGATACGATGATGATGGATGCACCTGAAGTGAGGTTATAGGCATAGGATACCGCTAGTCCTATAGAGGTGAAAAGCGTAGCGATAAGTCCAGAGTAGAGCATCATCTTTGCCAGTGAGTTTGAGAGCTTTTCAGCGATATAGACAGGGATGGTCAGCATGGCAATGACCAGTATAAGTCCTACGACCTTGATAGCGATCACCACGGTGAGTGCTGAGAGGATAAGGATCAGTGTATAGAAAAGACGTACATTGACCCCGCGTAGAGCTGCGTATTCGCTGTCATAAGAGACAGCCAGTATATCACGATACCAAAAGCTCATTACGACAATGATCACCCCAAGTAATGCACCCATAAAGTAAAGATCATCACTGCTTACAGCCAAGATAGAGCCGAATAGATAGCTCATCATATCCACATTGTATCCCGGAGTGAGATCGATGAAGATGACCCCTATGGCCATCCCAACTGCCCAGATCAGTCCGATAAAGGTATCGATGCGCTCACGCTTCTTGAGTGTTAAAACAGAGACAAGAAGTGCTGCAGCAATAGCAAAGAGTGATGCACCTAAAAAGATAGGAAGTCCTAAAAATACTGCAAGCCCGATACCGCCATAAGAAGCATGTGCGATACCGCCTGCCAGAAATACCATACGGTTCACAACGATAAGCGAACCGATAATACCGGAAGCCAGGCTCACAAGCAGTCCTGCGATCAGTGCATGCTGGATAAATCCGTAAGAGAGTGCTTCGATCATGGCTCTGTCCTCCACTTTTCTACAGGTTCACACACATTACAATTGCTTTTTGAACCCAGCATTTGCAGAAGTTCCACCTCACAAAAATGTCCGCTTTTTCCATGGGTATGGAAGGTTTCTTCTTTGTTGGAGATATCGTGGAACGAGAGTCTTTTGTTGATATGGGCTACCTTGTTGGCATACTCCAGGATCACTGAGATATCATGACTGACGACGATGATCGTCACACTCTTAGAGAGTACTCTAAGCAGTTCATAGATATCTCTTTGTCCTGCTACATCGATACTGGCAGTTGGCTCATCAAGGATAAGGATAGAAGGGTGTGCACAGAGTGCTCTGGCGATCATAACACGCTGTCTCTGCCCTCCGGAGAGTGAACCGATCTTTTTGTCTGCATATGCTTGCATACCTACTTGTGCCAAAGCTCCCATCGCGCAGGCGATCTCATCTTGACCATACCCGAACAATGGGCGTTTCCCTCCGATATGACCCATCATGACCACTTCCAGGACTTTGATAGGAAAATCGGTATTGACATTGGTATTTTGCGGGACATAACCGATATGAGAGAGGTTTTTGCATGGCTCTTTACCCAGAACTTTGACCGATCCTTTTTTAGGTTTATAGATACCAAGGATGACTTTAAGCAGGGTAGATTTACCTCCGCCATTTGGTCCTATGATCGCTAGAAAATCCTCTTTGTCTATACTAAGATTGATATCCTCAAGTACTATTTCTCTGTCGTAGGAAAAGCTTACATTTGAGACATCGATCACACCCATGGTTTACTTTCCTGCAATAGCGTTAGCTAAGTTGATCAGATTTTGTGACCAGTCTGGTGCAAGTGGAGAAACCTTGATCACTTTGATACCCAGTTCTTCTGAGATCAGTTTGGCTGTCGCATCAGAGAACTCTGGTTGAGTAAAGATCGCTTTGACTTTATTTTGTTTTGCTTCCTCTATAAGATGCATAAGCTCTTGAGGTTTTGGTGCCTTACCTTCAACCTCTACTGGAAGTTCTTCTAAACCATAGGCTTTAGCAAAATACCCCCATGCAGGGTGAAAGACCATGAATGCAGCATGTTCAGGAGTATTGATAAGTATCTTTTTGATCGACTCATCTGTTTGTTTTACATGTGTAGTGAACACCTCAAGGTTTTTCTTGTAGTAAGATGCATTTTCAGGGTCTTCTTTACTGAGTGCGTTATAAATGTTATTTGCGATAATCAATACATTTTTTGGATCCGTCCAGATATGCGGATCAAGGCTATCATGGTCTTCATGCTCATCATCTTCATGCATGTCATGCTCATCATGGTGATCATGAGCTAGCATTGGAAGCTTCTCAATACTTTCTGAAAGATCTACGATCTTCATACCGGCATTTAGATTGCTGAATTTCTCCAGCCATACATGTTCAAATTCTACACCGATCTTAAAGTAAATATCGGCTTTGGTGATCTCTTTCATTTGAGAAGGTTTGGGTTCATAGGTATGAGGGGAGTTACCAGGCATTACCATAAGAGCAATGTCCACCTTTTCTCCACCAATAGCTTCAACAAAAGTTTTTTCAGGCAGGATACTTACAACAGTTTTGATATTTGCAGACAGGTAAGTGCTTACCAGTATAAATAGAAGTAGTTTTTTCATAGGTGGTATTATAGCGAAATGTCTTGCAGTGGTAGATAATAGTGATAATGATTTTTGATAAATTTTTTCCTTAACTGCAAGCTAGAGCTTGGGGACGAGAGAGGGTATCACTTAGCTTGTTATATAGAGAAAATTTATAGTGGCTTTTCCCCATTTGTCTATGATATCTTGCTTTGATTTGGGGTATGTATCCTCATCGGGAACGATGGGGATAAGGGAATAGTCGATAGTTGAATATTTTTGTTCGGATAACACTACTGTGGTATAATGAGGAACTGACAACAGCATTTGAAAAAGGAATTACAATGCCTGCCAAGCGAACCGTCTCAACTCGCCCGCTTTATCTCTGCGCACCAGTCAATGCCTTAGTGGAGGGACTGTACGAAGAGAACATTCCTTTTACCGAGGTCAAACGCCACGGCGACTTTGGCCTGGGAACCTTTGACGACCTCGATGGTGAGATGGTGATGCTCGGTGGCAAGATCTACCAGATCACTGTTGACGGTGAGGCACATGAGGTGAGTGAGGAGATGCACACTCCTTTCGCGGTCGTCACCTTTTTTGAACCGACCTTTTCGACGACTTTCGACGAAGCGATGGATTACGAGACTTTCCAGAAACGCCTCGAAAGCCTGTTCTATTCACCCAATCTCTTCTATGCCATCCGCGTTACGGGCAGTTTCAGCCACGTCCGGGCACGCTCCGTCCCCAAACAGCACAACTACCGTCCGCTCGACGAAGCGGCGCACGAACAGCATACCTTCGACTTTAAGAATATAGAGGGGTGCCTAGTCGGATTTTTTACCCCTGCGTTCATGGCCTCGCTCAACGTGCCGGGCGTGCACCTGCACTTTCTCACAAATGACCGTCGCCGCGGCGGCCACTTGCTCTCATGCTGCCCTGTAGCGGTAACCGTAGAGGTCCAGGTTATCCATGCTCTCGAACTTTCACTGCCGATGACCCGAGACTACCTAACCCGAGACTTTTCTCAGGACAAAACGGCCGCACTGGAAAAAGCGGAAAAATAAGCTGTATGATCGGAGCGATTACCTTGCGCACTTAACGTTTAAAATGAGCGATCAAAAAGTTGCTCGTGGGTTTTCCTCGTCCCAAAGCGCCAGCTTGCAAGACAAGAGAGTAAAACTTTGAGAAGAGCAGTGTCTCAGTACTCTTCTCCCCCTTCGAAGTAAAACTCATCCAAGCCTTCTAAAAAAGTATCTAGAAGTTCATCAGAGCAGGGTTTGAAATTTTTATGGTCTTCCTTACGGAAAAGAGCTGAGAGCTGCTGTTTGCTCAATTCCACATCAACCAGGGCAAAGAGCATCTGAAGTTCGTGCTCTTTGAGGTTTAAAGCTACACGGAGTTTTTTGAGGATGAGATTGTTGGTGAGTTCCACAGCTTCATCTTCATCTTTCTTTTTAGGAGCAGGGCCACGCTTGAGTGTGACAAGCCCATCCAAAAAGACACCTAACTCTTCATAGCTGCATTGTTCAAACCCTTTGTCCTGACGGCGTTTGAGTAAGCTTTCTAGATGTTCAGGAGTCATTTCATACTCCTCCAAAGCATAAGCTTTGATCATTTCTTCATTACTTAAATGGAGTGCTTTTTTAATCCTATAGAGGATGTCATTAGTTGTTAATATCATGAGACTACTTTTTGGCTACTTCTTGCGCTAGGTCACGCATACCGCTTGCTAGTTCATTAATGAGCTTCAAGCAGTTTTTATCTCTGATGTTATGTTTCAAAGACCAGTATTCCGGATTGGTGTATGAGATGGTCGTCTGTCCTTCATAGCTTGTGGTAAAAAGCAGTTTCAAAGGAAGGTCCATACCCATAGAAGGATTACACTGCATCAGTACAGTACCTGTAAGAGGATTTCCAAACATTACTACTGTGTTTTGTTTGAGTGCCATGTTAACACTCTTGGCATTTTCGGAGTGATCAATAGTTGCAAAGTGAGTGAGTCCTCTGTCTTTGAGAATCTTCTTTAGTTTGGCGATAGCAGTAGGTGCATCATTTTGGCTAGGTACCTCCTCGATAAAAGCACCCTTGTTACTGCCGCATCCTACCAGACCGAATAGTACTAAAGCTGTCAAAACCAATTTTTTCATCTCATTCCTTTGCTAATTTACTCAGTTTGCATCAAACATTGAATCTGAAGTGCATTACATCGCCGTCTTGAACGATGTACTCTTTCCCTTCCAGTCTGTTTTTACCGGCTTCTTTTGCTTTTTGTTCTCCGCCACACGCGATATAGTCTTCATAACTGATAACTTCTGCACGGATAAAACCTTTTTCGAAGTCGTTGTGGATGACTGCTGCTGCTTTTGGAGCAGTCGTACCTTTGCGTATCGTCCACGCACGTACTTCTTTAACACCTGCTGTGAAGTAGCTCATGAGCCCAAGTTTATCAAATCCTTTACGGATGATCTGATCAAGTCCTGATTCCTCAACACCCAAAGATCCAAGCATTTCAGCTTTTTCTTCCTCATCGAAATCTACCATTTCTTCTTCTACTTTTGCACAGAGTTTGATGACCTCTCTATTGCGTTCTGCAGCATACTCTTTGACAGCTTTAACATACTCGTTGTCTTCTGCAAGTCCGTCTTCGTCCACATTCGCACCATACATGATCTCTTTGCTTGTAAGGAGTCTGAGATCTTTGTTCATTGCTTTAAAACTATCCTCATCTATTTTTTCAAAGCTTGATACAGGGTTACCATCTGCAATAAACTCCATGAGCTCTTCTGCGATCTCAAGTTGGGCTTTAGCATCCCTGTCATTACCTTTTGCTTTTTTCTTAAGGCTATCGATACGCTTTTGTAATGAATCCATATCTGCAAGTAGAAGCTCCTGCTCAATGATCTCGATATCTCTGATAGGATCGATACTCCCTTCTGTATGTGTGATATTTTCATCCTCAAAACATCTTACGATCTCGAGGATCACTTCAGTTTCACGGATATTTGAGAGGAATTTGTTTCCAAGCCCTTCACCTTTGCTTGCCCCTTTTACAAGTCCTGCAATGTCTACAAAGTCGAGTGTAGAGTGTTGGAGACGCTCCGGGTTAACGATCTTTGCAAGTTCATCAAGTCTTTTGTCTGGTACTGGAACAACCGCCTTATTTGGTTCGATTGTACAGAAAGGGTAGTTCGCACTCTCAGCATTTTGTGCTTTTGTCAGTGCGTTAAAAGTGGTGGATTTCCCGACATTCGGTAATCCTACAAGTCCTATGCCTAGTCCCATGATATTCCTTATGATACTATGATTTAATGGATGTGATTTTAGCTAAAAATTGGTGAAGAGGGGGTTAAGTTGTCAATAACAATGCAACACAAGAGCATATATCTATGATTCAGGATTACTCTTTAAAGAATCTCACCTTGAAGATAGAGTCTCATCGCAATGATAAGTCTGTTAAGTTTTTCCGGAAATACATCCTTGAACTCTTCAATACGATGTTCGGTACCGTAAATAAAAAACTTTTTCATTCTTGCGACGGCTTCTTCCAGTTCATATGCCCCTAGAGAATGGAGCTTCGAACCGATCTTGACAATATTGAGTTTGACTTTATCATAATCTTTTTCTTCAATCCATTTTGGCATCTGTTTGATAAGACTTCCATATAAAACGATAAACTCTCTGAGCATCTGTTTATAAAGTTCTTCATCCCCTTCATACATTGCGATACCTGCCTCAATATCCAATCCTTTCATTTTAAGTGCTGAAAGTGTAGAAACCGGTCTTTGTATATGGCCCAAATAGGTTGTAAATACGGTATAAAGCTGTCCAATGTGTAAAGGTTTTGTTATATAGCCATTTGCACCGAGTGCATACATACGTTCTATCTCTTTGCCCATTGCAAATGCTGTTAAAGTGATGATCGGCAGTTTATCAAAGTGGTGATTTGCCCGGATCTTTTCAGTACAGGTATAGCCATCCATTTCAGGCATACTTATATCCATTAACACAAGATCAAATTCTCTATCCGGAGTATAGAGGTAGTTTAGTGCTTCCTGTCCATTGTTGGCTATTGTAATCAGGATCCCGGATTTTTGCAGTACACTCTGAAAGATCTTTTGATTGATCTTATTATCTTCAACAAGTAGGAGTCTCGCACCTTTAAAATTATAGAAGTCATCCACGGTGATATTCGGTGTTTCCTCAAATGGCTTATTGGTAGTGTAAGGAAGAGTTTTTTCAGTTGTTGGTAGAGTAGATAGAGGATATTTAACGGATATCTCATTATATGCAGAAGGGGTAATGTTTGTTTTATCTACATAGGTTTTCATCTGTGCTGATGTGGATAATGGTGTTTCTGTTTGAGTATAGTTCCTCTTGTTCTTTGAGGAGACATAGAGATATATTGCTAAAAAAAGCAATAAAATAGAAACAACAATAACGAGATCAAGTAAAGATGATGTATTTGATGGATGCATCAAATCCCCTTCCCGAATTTTTATAAATCATAGTCATTATAGTATTTGGTCATACTTTATTTGTGCTTATTATATATTACACGGACTTATGCCTGTCTTGAGAAACCTGGCTGTAACCGTATCCATAGTCTGTATATGATTCAAAAGCCAGCTAGGTAGAACTTCGATCATGTAGATCTTAAGAGGCTTTGGTTCTCTGCTTTCTTTCCATTTTTCCAACAGATCACGTATTTCTCCAAGTACTCTGTCATGTTCTCCTTTATGCATTGCATAAGGAGGAAAACCGCTTTCTCTCATCTTTACTTCTTCCCCTTCAAAGTGCGAGACTGTATGCTTATACCATTTTTCAAACAATGCATCTATTACTAGTGCATTATCTAGTGAAGGTGCATTCTCATAGGCTAAAAGTGCCGTAAAAAGATGGTTGATGATATGCACTTCTTCCTTGTGTACTTCGTTCATAAACGACATATCTACAGAAGGAAGTGCATCTGTGTCTAGAAGCATATGCTACGCTTTTGCCAGTTTCTCAAGCAATTTTATCATCATACGAACACCCGCACCGCTTGCACCATGAGGGTTTTCTCCCCATGCTTGTTCAACAAAGGCAGGACCAGCGATATCGATGTGTGCCCACTTTTCCTTGTGGTTTTCATCGATGAATTCTGAAAGGAACTGACCTGCAGTGATAGCACCGCCGTATCTTGTATTAGAGATGTTACAGATATCGGCAATCTCTGATTTGAGTGTCTTTTTCAGGTAGCGGTTGAAGTCAAGTTTGGTAGCCAATTCACCGGAGTTTTTAGCAGCCTCAATGATCATATCTTTTGGAAGGTCTGCATTTCCCATAACTCCTGAAGTATAGTTACCTACACCTACCACACAAGCACCGGTGAGTGTAGCAAAGTCAAAAATGTAGTCTGCTTTCACCTCTTGTTGTGCATAACAAAGCGTATCCGCTAGAACCAGTCTACCCTCAGCATCGGTATTACGTACTTCAATTGTTTTACCGTTTTTCGCAGTAAGCACGTCATCCGGTTTATACGCATCTCCACCGATCATATTTTCCACTGCGCCTACAAAGCCGTGTACTTCTACATTGAGATTGAGTTCAGATACCGCTTTCATGATACCAAGCACAGCTGATCCACCGCTTTTGTCTGACTTCATCGTAACCATATAGTCTGCAGGTTTAAGGCTAAGACCACCTGAATCATAAGTCAACCCTTTCCCTACAACGGTAATGACTGCTTTAGGATTTTTGGGTTTGTGAGAGAGGTGGATAACACGCGGTCTATGACGACTTGCTCTAGCTACAGCAAGAAGTGTCTCCATCTTCTCTTTTCTCATCTCTTTTGTCTTGAGGATATTGATATCCATCTCATTGTCTTTAGCAAGAGCAATAGCGATATCAGCCATTACAGCAGGATAACAGTCATCAGGTGTAGTGTTGACGATATCTCTGGTGAAGTTGGTCGCATTGGCAAGGATCTCTGCCTGGTGTACGGCTTTGATAGCGTTCTCAGCATCAAGCTGATACTCATTATAACTTTCTAGTGAGATCTCTACATTTTTGATAGATATTTTTTGTTTATCGCTTTTGTATCTGTTGAAACTGTAGCTTCCAAGTACAATCCCTTCAACCATTGCTTCTAAAGATGCTGTTGATGCATCACTCAAATAAGTAGCAACTTTGAGAGACTTGTAGCTTTTGTTCCCGATAAGCGAACGTAATGCTGTAGCTACAGCCGGTCTGATACATTCTGCTGTAAGTGTCTCGACACCTACATAGAGCCTGCCTTTTTCAATAAGAAGACATAGTTCATCCTGACCGCCTTTAAATCCTGCTTTTTTAAGTAGTTTAGGGTCAGCGATAAAGTCATGTTCCTGATTCTTCTCAGCAACGATAATGAGTTCTAAATCAGCACTGATATCTTTAATCTTGTCTGTTGTGATATTGAAATACATGTACTATCCTATATTTTATCTTTTAAAATCTCTTGTGCTTGTATCATATCTTTGTCCCCGCGTCCTGAGAGGTTGACAAGGATCGTTTTGCCTTTGATCTCTTCAGGATTCAGTTTTTTAAGATATGCAACCGCATGGGAACTCTCAAATGCAGGGATGATACCTTCTGCGCGTGAGAGCCATACAAAAGCATCCATTGCTTCATCATCAGTGATGTGGTCATATTTTACCACACCTGCATCTTTGAGATATGCATGTTCTGGTCCAATACCTGGATAGTCCAGACCTGCCGAGATAGAATGGGCTTCCTGGATCTGACCGTCTTCATCCTGAAGAAGATAGCTTAGTTGTCCGTGAAGAACACCGGGAAATCCTTTTTCAAGTGAACATCCATGTTTGCAATCAAGCCCTTCGCCGCCTGCTTCGATACCGATACACTCTACACTTTCATCTTCCAGAAAGTGGTTGAAAATACCTAATGCATTGGAGCCCCCACCGATACATGCGATCACTTTATCAGGCAGTATGCCTTCTGCAGTTTGGATCTGTGCTCTTGCTTCCCATCCGATCACGGATTGGATATCACGCACCATCATTGGGTAGGGGTGAGGTCCTGCAACTGTTCCAATGAGGTAGTAAGTATCACGAGCATGTGTCACCCAGTGGCGGATCGCATCATTCATTGCATCTTTAAGAGTACGGCTTCCTGACTGTACAGCATGTACTTTAGCCCCAAGGAGTTTCATTCTAAAAACATTCAGTTCTTGACGCGCTACATCTTTGGCTCCCATGAAAACCTCACACTCAAGACCAAAAAGCGCTGCTACGGTTGCAGTAGCAACACCGTGTTGACCTGCACCGGTTTCTGCAATGATCTTTTTCTTTCCAAGTCTTTTGGCAAGGACCGCTTGTGCGATACAGTGGTTGATCTTATGTGCACCGGTATGGTTGAGATCTTCACGTTTGAGATAGACTTTCGCCCCAAGCTCTTCAGAGAGATTGGCTGCAAAGTAGAGTGAAGAGGGGCGACCTACGTAGTTTTTGTAGTAATAATCTACCTCTTCCCAAAAGGATTTGTCAAATCGTACTGCTTCATAGTCAAGTCTAAGCTGTTCAAGTGCCGGCATAAGTGTTTCGGGTACAAATCTTCCCCCAAACTTACCAAAGTGCCCAAGTTCATCAGGATCATACGGACTTGGTTTAGGAATATAGATATCTGAATAGTTTTTCATTCTTGTTACTCTTGTGATTTAGTTAGGTGATTATATCTAATGAGAGTTTAGGGAGGGGTAAACAATTTAGCTTACCCTGATGAGAATTCGAAATCAATCTATTTGAAGTACGGAATATACTTCACTATTGAATCCTTCACGTCCATTGAGGAAAGCAAGTTCCATAATGAAGCAGGCTTCAACACAGTGTGCACCGACTTTGTCTATGAGATTCGCTGCCGCTTTTGCCGTACCGCCTGTTGCTATGAGGTCATCGATAAGGAGTACTTTGGCGCCTTTCTCTTCTCCGAATGCATCGATATGTATCTCGACTTCATCGAAACCATACTCCAAAGAGTACTTCTCTGCTACAGTAGTATAAGGAAGTTTCCCCTGTTTACGTACCGGGACAAAACCGATTCCCAGTCTGTCTGCAAGAATTGAACCGAAGATAAACCCTCTTGCATCGATACCTGCAACGTAGTCAAGTTCATAACCTTCATAACGTTTTTCAAGATGGTTCATTAGCGTATCAAAGGCCTGTGGATTCCCCAGTAGGGTAGTGATGTCTTTGAAAAGAATACCCGGTTTTGGGAAATCGGGAATATCTCTAATGCTGTTTAATATAATTGATTTTTCTTCGGATGTTAATGACATTAAGGACTCCTTGTTTCTATGATGTTAGATATGAGGCTTTGTTTTTCTCTTCATTTTTTTAGAAAAAACGAAGCAAAAAATCGTTGTGGCTCTCGAATCGCTCCGCTTACAAGGTCGTTCGCCACAACAGGTCACACGATGTGTGAATTAAAGATTATCCGAGGTCAGCACCGAATGAACATCCTTCGATCTTCTCTACACGATCTGCATGTCTTCCGCCTTCGAACTCTGTATTGATGAAGGCTTCGATCATATCTTCGATCACACCTTTACCCACAACACGTTCTCCAAAACAGAGGATATTGGCGTCATTATGCATACGTGTCAGTTTAGCTGTATAGGTATCATGACAGAGTGCCGCACGTATACCAGGTACTTTGTTCGCTGCAATCGAGATACCGATACCTGTACCACAGATAAGGATACCGAAGCTTCCTTCATCTTCTATCACTTTGTGAGCACACTTTCTTGCAAAGTCCGGATAGTCTACTCTATCATCAGAATCAGGACCAAGATCGATGATCTCGCATCCAAAATTTTTAACGACATCTTTGACAAAATCTTTAATGGCAAAGCCGGCATGGTCAGTAGCGATATAGAATTTTTTTGACATGGTTTTCCTTTGTTGTGCTAAGTTATTACTCAATAGGTTCTTCGTATTGGATCGTATCAATAAGCCTTCCGACACGTCCCCATCTCACAGTATAACGCTGGTTGTTCCAGAGTGTTTTACACTCATCTGACTCTAGCGCATGATCCCCACACACACGGCTAAGTCTAGCATTGTCTTTTCCATTGCCGTACGTGTCACCATGTAGTACTTCATCATAAGATCTAAACTCAAGACTCATATAGATCAGCCAAGGTTTGCCGACAATATATTTGTAAGCTACAGATCCCCACATACGACTGTCATTGGAGTTATCACGGTTGTCTCCTATCATATAGAAATGATCCTCTTCAACCTTTTTATAGAATGCGTTTTCTCCCAGCTCTTCAAGGTATACAGGGTACATATCAAGTGATTTGTGGTTATTGTAAAGCATAGCTAGGTATTCAAAGGACGTAAAGTTTTCAGGGGCATACTGGATACCCGGATATTTACTCATATAAGGATTCTCTGCCCAAAGTCTTCCTCTGATGCTAAGTATTTTTGCTTCTGGATACTTTTCTTTGATCTGTGCTTCAGTGGTGAGGTCATGAAAATGGATCAGCAGTCTTTTATCCATATAAAGCAGTTCATCACCGCCTACAGCCACACAACGCTTTACAAAGTGTACTTTTGGTGTCTGAGGTTTACGGAAGATAACGATATCTTCACGTTGTGGACGAGGTCCTTCAATAAGGTGTCCATTCCCATTAAAGTCAGGAAGTACCGGTACTTCAAGCCATGGAAGGTGAGGGGTAGGGATACCGTAACTGAATTTTTTTGCAAAAAGGAAATCCCCGATAAGCTGTGTACGTTTCATCGAACCGCTAGGGATCACAAAGGATTGTGCAACAAAGAAGATCAAGAACAGTACGATGATGATCGTCCCGGTCCATGAACTGGAGAATCGGTATGCTGAAGAGAGAACTTTTTTCACTTAAATACCTTGTTGTGCTGCTTTGAGCGTGTTTTCTAAAAGCATTGTAATCGTCATAGGACCTACACCGCCCGGTACAGGAGTGATATAACTACATTTTTTGCTGACATTTTCAAAATCAACATCACCAACGAGTGAACCGTCTGCGATACGGTTTGTACCGATATCGATCACGATCGCTCCTTCTTTGACCATATCCTCTTTGATCAATCCCGGTACACCTACACCTACTACCACGATATCTGCTCTACTTGTATGCGCTTTAAGGTCTTTAGTATAGATATGGGTGATCGTTACTGTCGCATTGGCATTGAGTAGTAAGGAAGCCATAGGCTTTCCTACGATATTACTTGCACCTACCACACAGATATCTTTCCCCTGTAGATCGATATTGTAAGCTTCGAACATTTTCATAACACCAAGTGGCGTACATGGGACAAAACTATCCAGACCTGTGACCATACGGCCTACATTGTATGCATGGAAACCATCCACGTCTTTTTTCGGATCAATGACTTCAAGGATACGGTCTGTATCAATATGTTTAGGGAGCGGAAGCTGAACGAGGATACCATGAATGTGAGGATTTTTGTTCATCATATTGATAATTTCGATGATCTCTTCTTGAGAGATTGTATCAGGCATTTTATGCACGATAGAGTAGAAACCTACCTTCTCACACGCTTTTGCTTTCATGTTAACATAAGCATGGCTTGCAGGATCATCGCCTACGATTACGACTGCTAATCCTGGAACAATATTCTTTTCCTGCTTTAGTTTAGTGACTTCACCGGTAATTGTTGTTTGTATTTTGTTGGCTAAGGCTTTACCATCGATCAGTTGCATTGAAACTATCCTAATTCATTTTTGGGTATTATATCAAAAATAGTTTAGGGGAGTTAAGCTGCTACGATGTTGAAACGTCTTATCTTGTTACTTATGATATCATTGTTCAGTACTTCATTCGTAAATGCTGATGATGATTTCATTTCACATTATGAGTATGGACAAATGCTCTACAGCTATCCACGGGGTGTAAGCTGTGTAGAGTGTCATGGAGAATCAGGGGAAGGGAAAGTGATCGCTGAATTTCGTGACATTCACAGTAAACAGCAGATCATAGGTCCGGATATTCGCCAAATTACACTCGAAAAGATGATCCAGGCACTTAATGACTACCATGACATCATGCCGCGTTACTACCTTACAGATGAAGAGATCAAAACGATCCATGATTTTTTACAAGAGAAGTATAAAAGAATGAATGCTAAGAGAAAGTGATCTCTTTTGTTATAATAGTCTTCAATAGAACTTAGGGGGACTACGATGAAACAGATACTATCTTCTCTATCTTTGGCACTACTTACAACACTTTCACACGCTGCATCACTTCATGTTTATCAAGATACGGCGATATATACCTACTCACCCAAAAGCAATTATGTTGGTATCGCAGAAGGAGTATTGGCAACTTGTAAAGGCCAGCCTTTGCCTCTGGAACAAAGAGCTGAATGCAATAACGGTGAGAGACTCTGCAGTGAATTTAATGATTTGCAAAATGCGCAAGAGCAACTAGAAAGTATTCAGAACAATATTACACTTCTTGACAAGATTATTGAACTGTATCAACCTACAACACTTGATGCAAAGATGACTATTGATGCTGCAAAAAAGATCAGTGCCGAGCGGGCAAAACTTGTCACCACACATCAAAGAGCAAAGATCGAGTTTGACCTTCAAAAACAGGCTTTTTATAAACAGACCAGTGCAACCTTGCCTTTGTACTACTCTCAAACATGTGATGTACCGACCAAGCTGAAGTTCTCAAATAGTGCCATAAACTTTAGAACTTTTTACGAAGCAGATCTGTCCTCAGAGAATATGGTGAAAGTGACACAGTATTTGGCAGTGACAAATCATTCAGGCGTAGATATTGTAGTGGATGATGCAACATTTTATTATCGTATGTCACAGCGTACGGTACATCCTGTATATTTTCATCCGTGGATCATCAGTAAATATCAGCCGCCGCTTCCGCGAAGTAAAAGTCTTTTAATGAAGAGTGCCAAGATGATGGACAGTGCTCCTGCAGAGATGATGTCAGATGCACTTGGCGCACCTGCTGTAGAGTATGTGGATGCAAGAGAGTATAAAGTAGCTCATCTTGAACTCCCTTCTACCGGCGAACCTGTCAAAGCCGAGGTGAACACCTGGAGTGCTGTAATGAAGTGCGGACTTCATACAGCTCCTTATGCAAATCTCAACGTGTACGAGCAATGCAGTTTTACACCACAAACACAGATAGAGACTCATTCATGGGAGATCAAAAAAGGAGAAGAGCTCATCTCCAGCCGTGCCTTTGGTGAGTATAGAGAGAATACCTATAGTGTTTATACAAAAATCGATGAGGATATCAAGGTCTCTCGTAAACCAATCGTTCGTAAAGAAAAAGATACAGGTTTTTTTGGAAATACCGTTCGTAAAAAAGACGGATATATCTTAACATTGACCAACAAGTCCGATAAGGATAAGACTATTACAGTGACTGAACGTATCCCTACCTCTGAGACCGAAGAGATAGAGGTCAAACTTTTGCAGATCAATTCTGATAAAAAAGTGGATTATAATCTACTAAAAGATGGTAAAGTAGAGATAAATGTACTCTTACATGCCGGTGAAGAGAGAACGATTGAGATCCTCTTTGAAATAGCTTATGATAAAGAGATGGAAATAACATATTAACTTGTCTGATACAAGTGATACTGCAATTTTATAAACTATCTTTTGTTATGATTTTTGATTATTCTAACAAAGTGGGAGTGAGAGAATGAAAGTAGTTATTAACCTTTATAAAAAACATAAGATAACTGTAGATAATTATATTACTACAGCGATCAAAAATGCACCTCAGGATTACATAGAGCACGCTGATGAAATACTGAAGAAGTACTCTTTTTTGCAGCTGGTCTACAGTGTAGATGAAGGGTATCATCAGGTAAGTCCGGTAATATGCCGTCGAGAAAGAGAGACTTTCAATATCGGTAGTAATAAACGTCACTACTTTACTAAACTTGAACTTGATGAAGACGGTTTTTATATCTCTAACCCTTATATCCATTATCGTACGGGAAAAGCGAGTATCACGGTAGTAAGAAAGGTAGAGGGAATCTATTATATCTTTGACTGTAACCTCATAACGGTGCTTGAAGAACTGCGTTTGATCGAGTACAACAGCACACATCATAAGTTCAAACAGGCTGTATATATGCTTGGCTCAGGACTTTTGGTCGCGATAGCTCTTGCACTCCTTTTGTATGGGGGCTATAAGTTTGTGATGATCTTTTTTGGTGAAAATATAGACTTTTTCCATGACATTTTTAAAGCGATCATTTCCGCCACATTGGGGATAGCGATTTTTGATCTGGCTAAACAGATCATAGAGCATGAAGTGATCTTTCATACCTTTACACATGATGAAGCAAGAGAGTATAAGGTGTTGGGTAAGTTTTTGGTTTCCATTATCATCGCACTGTTGATCGAAACCTTGATGGTGGTCTTTAAAATTGCATTGGATGATTATACAAATATGCAGGCAGCATTTTTCCTTTTGATTGGAACCACAGCAATGTTTGTCGGTTTGGCATATTTTTATAAGACAATTATCGGTAGATGTGAAGTTAAAGAGGAAGACGAGTAAATTTCTACTCTGGTTTTTTTGAACAATCTTAATCATGCTTCATAAGACAGGCAAACATAGATAGGTTTGCCTTCTTTAGCGATCACTGCGAAGCTGGAACGTAGTATCTCTACCGCGATTTGGCATAATAGATCACTATTATGGTTATATAGTAAAAAACTATCGTAGGAGAAGCAGTTATACCTATGAATGACATAATCCATTCGCCAATGAGTCCCAAAACAGGATTTGAGTCACTTGGCTAAGAGGAAATACACAGTGAACTTCTTATTTATCTATTCTTTATGAAGTAATATACGATAAGACCAAACATTACGATCGTACTTGCCGTATCCAGTACACTAAAATGTTCAACTTCAGTAGTAATATTCAGTATCTCAAGCTTACCAAAAAAGGTATCGAAAAGATATCCAAAGAGGATACTGAAAGAAGCGATGCTTCCAAGATAGAGAATCAGTGCCTTTTTACCAAACATTTGAGCAACGACACCCATTGTTACTGTATTTGTCGCCGGCCCTGCTGAAAGGAAAACAAATGCCGCACCGCCGCTCATACCACTGAGCATAAAGGCTGCAGCAATAGGCAGTGATGCTGTTGCACAGACATAAAGAGGCATTGCGATCACCAATACTGCAAAATAGGTGAGGAACTGATACTCGAAGAGTGGCTCAAGTATCTCTTTGGGAATGAAGGTAGTAAATACTCCACCAAAGATCAAACCGATCAAAAGAGCCTTATAGATATCGCCAAAGAGTGTCACATAGGCATATTTCAAAGCCTCCTTGGAACTAAACCCTTTTTTCTCTTCTACGGTATTAGCATGACAACCGCAACTTGAGCAACAAGTGGATTCTTCTGCTTTTACACTCTCTTTATTGTCCATAAAGTTTTGCAGTATACCTGTGATAATGGCAATGATCACAGAAGTGACAACGCGATAGAGGGTGAAGAACCATCCGAAGAAACTGTAGGTAGCCAGAATAGAGTCAACTCCGGTGATAGGTGTTGAGATAAGAAAACTTTGTACTGCACCTTTGCTTGCTCCTTCTTTTTGAAGTGACTTAGCCAAAGGAATCACTGAACATGAACATACAGGCATAGGAATACCGAATATTGTTGCCTTGATGACAGAGGCACTTTTGTTCTCCCCCAAGTGCGATGAGATAAAATCATCAGGGATAAGCTGTTTCATGATGCCGGCAATCAGCAGTCCTATCAGGATATAGAAACTCATAGCATTGGCAAGAACCAATATGTTTTCAAATAGTTTTATCAGTAATTCCATGATCACTCCTTTAATTGGAGGTGATTCTACCAAATACTTGATGTAAAAAGCGTGTAGCATGGATAAAAAATAATGTATAATGACAGGAAGGGGTTATATCTTCCCAGGAGGGCATAATGACAATTGATGAGATTAGATTTGAGATGAGTATCAATGAGGTCAAGCCAAATGATATCGAAGAGATTATTGAAGAGTGTATACACTCGGGTTTTAGTCCCGAAGATATGGATACTGCACTACAAAAAAGAGGATATCCAAAAATTTTTACGATCGATTATGATGAACTTGATATGTATGACGAAGATGCCTGGGATGACGACTAATGGAAGTCAATATCAGAGTATTTATATTATTTTGCAGGGATAAATACATTAATCTATCATAAACATAGTGATAATGAAGTATAATTGTATATCTTTATTTCGGTTCAAAGGTGGGAGATGAAACATAGCTTTTTTCAGACAATTACAGTATTGGCCGCAGGGTTCATTTTAGTATCCCAAGTTGCTGCCAAAGAGCCTCAAGTACCAAAAGTTGCTACTCAAGAACAAAATACAACGGTACAAGATCAAAATACAACACATGAACAACTTAGCCAAGAGATTTCCAAACCGATCATAGGTGCAGTAGAGCCAGTTAGGGTTATCCCTGGAAATTTTATATTTGATGCCCGTATCGATACAGGGGCTACTACAACTTCATTGGGTGTAGATAAGATGGAGATTCTAACCGAAGATGGGAAAGAGTGGGCCGAGATCACAATCAATGGTATTAAAAGCAAACACGAGGTTGTAAAGTCTACCTTGATAAAACAACATGGAGATGAGTCACTAAAACGTTATGTAATACGTCTTAGACTGATTTTAGGGGATGTCTCGGAAATTGTTGAAGTAACCTTGGCAGATAGAAGTAATTTTGAATACAAACTCTTGATAGGTAGGAACTTTCTTTATGAGCGTTTTGTCGTAGATGTAAGTGTGGATCATACAACAACGCCTAAACTATATGAGGAGAACTGATGTCTTCAAGATTTCAAGTAATGGTTATCGCTTTTATGCTCGCAGCGATAGGTTTATTTATTGTTTGGTATAAAGCAGCATTTCTAAATATTCCTTTAACTCCACATGAGAAAAAAGATTATTTTACGATCAGTGCAGAGGTAAGCTTTACCGGTGATAACGCTCCAGCTGAGATCACTATGGCACTACCGGCTCCTCAAGAGGGCGTGAAGATCATTTCACAGGAGAGTGAGTCAGGCGATTTTGGTTTTACAATTTCTCAGACAGAAGAAGGTGAACGTGCTGTATGGTCTAAGAGAAACATAGAAGGAAAACAGAAGATTTTTTATAAAATTACCGTATCTCCTGAAGCGTTTTACAGCTATTCTCCAGACTCTGGAGTCAATGCCGGGCTTTCTCAAAATTACAATGTTGATACAGGTACGATTTTTGCTTTATGGGATGAAGTAGAACGTGCTGCTGTATCAAGTTTGATTGATACCGTACGTGTCCATTCATCCGGTCCACTTACTTTTGCCGCTCAATTGATTGATCAATTGAATAAGGAAGCTCCAAGTGATTCAGTCAAATTGCTTCTCAATATGAAAAACGAAGACAAAATATCACTGATCATGAAGATATTGATGCATGAAAAAATAAATGTAAGAAAAGTACGGGGCATCTATCTTAAAGATAGACAAAAAGGACGTACTCTTACTGAAATGTTTGAAGTACAAACTGATGAAGGATGGAAGCTTTTTGATTATGAAAAAGGACATGTTTACAAGCCAAAGGATCTATTTGTATGGCAAAGAGGTAATGATGCTCTCTTCACAGCTAAAGGCGTAAGCAAGCCAAGGTTACGTTTCTCAATCATCCAAACGCAGGTACCCGTCATTTCTACTATACAGCAGAATATTTATGGAAGCAGTGAATTTTTAAATTTTTCATTATTTACTCTGCCGGCTTCTCAGCAAAATGCATTTAAGCAGATTTTGTTGATACCGATGGGGGTCTTGATCGTTGTTATATTGCGTATTTTGGTCGGGATACGAACAATGGGGACATTTATGCCTGTACTCTTTTCATTAGCATTTATACAGACATCATTACTGAATGGGCTTGTCATGTTCTTTGTGATTGTCTTCTCTGGACTCTTTATCAGGTTTTACCTTTCAAGGCTCAGGCTTTTGCTGGTAGCTAGGATTTCAGCTGTAATTATTGTGGTAATTGCGATCATGTCTTTGATGAGTATTATCAGTTATAAGCTGGGGATCACTCAAGTGTTAAGTGTGACCTTCTTCCCGATGATTATTCTTTCTTGGACGATTGAGCGTATGTCTATCCTTTGGGAAGAAGAGGGAGGAAGAGAAGTATTTGTTCAAGGAAGTGGTTCATTGATCGTTGCAGTATTGGCATATTTTGTAATGATGAACGAGTATGCAGCTTATCTCTTTTTCAGTTTCCCTGAACTGTTGTTAGTTATCTTGGCTGTGATCATCTTGATCGGTCGTTATACAGGGTATCGTGTGAGCGAACTACTTAGATTCGCACCTTTGGGACGTTCATGATGTTGTTTGACCGAATTAAAATGCTTCGTGCCAAGGGAGTTATCGGTATGAACTTTAGAAATATCGAGTTGATCGGTCGCTACAATGACAGAAGCAAATATCCGCTCGTGGATAATAAGCTTATCACCAAAAGGATCGCAAAAGAAGCAGGTATCGCTGTAACCGAACTCTATGGTAAGATAGAGTGGCAGTCTCAGTTAGCACGCCTTCATGAGATGTTGGCTCCTTATGATAGTTTTGTGATCAAGCCGGTACATGGAAGCGGTGGGAAAGGGATAGTAGTTATCACGCATAGGGAGGATGACCTCTTTATCAGGGCCAATGGAACTTCGATGACACTTACAGATATTCATACCCATATTACAAACATCCTTAGCGGACTTTACTCTTTGGGAGGACGTTATGACATTGCGATCATTGAGAAGATGGTGGAGTTTGACCCCGTTTTCCAAAATTATAGCTATGAAGGTGTACCTGACGTACGTCTGATCGTTTATAAAGGGTACCCTATGATGGCAATGATGCGCTGTCCGACACATGAGAGTAACGGTAAAGCAAATTTGCATCAAGGTGCTGTAGGGGTTGGGATCGATATCGCCACAGGTAAAGCGATCAACGCTGTTCAGCATAATCATCCCGTTACAGTACATCCCAATACTAAACATGATTTCTCAGGATTACAGATTCCACACTGGGAAGAGATACTCAAAATCGGTGCCAAGTGTTATGATATGACAGGACTTGGATACTTAGGGGCCGATATTGTATTTGACAGAAATGTCGGTCCACTACTGCTCGAACTCAATGCCCGTCCCGGTCTGGCGATACAAATTGCCAATAACAAAGGGGAGTATCATAGGGTTAAGCGCATCGATCAGGAAAAACAAGAGCGTAATGCTGAAGAAAGGGCTGCATTCTGCATAAATGTGCTGAGTAAAGTATAAGGAAAGTAAATGAGAAAAACTCTATCTCTATTTTTGATTTTTTTCTCTTTATTATCAGCAGCAGAAATAGATAAACGTTTTTTTGCAAAAGAAAGCAAAGAAGCCTACTTGACCCAGATGGAAGCAAATATTACTTCTAACCCTGACAAAGAGTCTGCGACACTTGAAGCTGCTCTTTTGAAGGAAATTAGATCTCAGGATCAAAAAACAGTTCAAATCGGTTATCAATATGAAAGCCTTGATCCTAACAGTCAACTTGATTCTAATGAACTTGAAAAAAGTATCAGTCGCTATGTAGAAGCCAGACAGGTTTTGGTACAAAGTGAAAAAAAGTCCGAACAATTAAGCAGTAAACTGGACTATGTTAAAGAACAGATCAAAGATATTACTGAAGAACATAGAGATAAATTAAAGGCTTATCAATTACAGTATACGCTTTACAAACTGCTTTTATCACATGAAAACAGCAAAATAGCTATGCTTGATAAGACGATAAAATTTAATGAAAAATTTTTTCTTAACATGCTCGCTAAATTCCGTACAGATGGATATGAAAAGGCCTTAGAAAATCTTAAACATGACCGTTCTATGCTTGATGAACTGCAAAGTAAAATAGCAGCAATGGATGTACAGATAGAGCATGAGCAGTTATTGGAGTCGATAGATCTGGATAAGCTCCTTACAGAACGCAAAAATCTAGAAGATAAGTTAAACAGTGCAACAATTGAAAACGTAAACAGTATGTTGCATATAGCATTGTTTGAGCTTGCTCTTAAAAAAGACAACTCCTTTTATGATACATTGAAAAAATCTTCTGAACTAATCTCTTCTGTGAGTTCAATGGAAAAAGAAGGCCTTCAACTGCATCTTCAATTGTTAAGAACAATGGGAAAAGCATTTTTTGGTGTCACTTCTGTCGCCGTGATTACATCCAAAGAGAGTTTAACAGATACACTCAATTATATTATTTCATTACTCTATAAACCGTTATTTGTTTTCAATGAAAAGGCCGTGAACAGTGCAGATATTTTAAAGGTTCTGCTAATCTTTGTGATAGGTATGTTCATCGCATCCCTTTATAGAAGACGCATTGTAAGATGGTCTGCAAATTGGGTCAAGGCCACACCTATGACAACAAAATTAATGGCTAATTTCGGTTACTATTTTATTATTGTAGTAACGTTTTTGGTGGCTATTAACAGTGTCGGGATCGATCTGACCTCTTTTTCAATGTTTGCAAGTGCTTTGGCTATCGGTATAGGTTTTGGTCTCCAAACAGTGGTCTCCAACATGGTTTCAGGGATCATTATGATGTTTGAAAGAAGTGTAAGAGTAGGGGACTTTATAGAACTTAACGAGACGCTAAGAGGTACAGTTACAGATATGCGGATCAGGTCGACTGTGATTAAGACGCTTGACAACATAGATATCGTAGTACCAAACTCTTCATTTATTCAAAATAATGTTATCAACTTGACATTAGATGATACGATGCGAAGACTTCATATCCCTTTCGGTGTGGCATATGGTACTGAAGTTAAGAGAGTTAAAGAAGTAATACTTGGAGAGCTTTCACAAAGTGAGTTGCTCTATTATAAAGGAGATAAGGAAGAGCAGCAACCGGCTGTCCGAATGATAGGTATGGGTGCAAGCAGTGTAGACTATGAACTCTTGGTATGGATAGATTGGAATATTCAAAGACAATATGCTACCAAGTCGGATTTTTTGATACTTGTCTACAATGCACTCTATAAACACGGTATAGAGATTCCATTTCCTCAGATGGATTTGCATGTCAAAAGTGAAAAAAATAATATTATAAATGAGTTGTGAATGAATAGTTAAAAGGAACAATCATGCAGAACACAGAATTAAATATTGATGCATTACATCATGAAGACTTGGACAATCCTCTTCACCCTTCGATCTTTGATCGGAATGAAGGGTATGATATTCTTATCATACGTTTGCCGATTTTGAAAAAACTGCATGAAATTGATATGGTTTCTTTTGGTTTTGTTATTTCCGAGAGTACAAGTTATTTTTATCATAAAACATCACGAACTTTGGAGATACTGCCAAAGCGCTTTGAGAGCATTTATGAAATGTTGGATAAGAAGATTGATGATATCTTAAAGTTTTTCCGGGATTACCAGGATGAGATTTTATTGATTGAAGAGAAACTATACGCACAAAATCTTGATAAAGAATTTATGTCAAGATGGCTTAGACATAAAAAGGACATTGTACGTATAGAACGGGTAATGCAATTGACAGCAGATGAACTAAAGGACTTTATCGAGGTTTATGAACATCATAATGATTTCCCTGTAAATCATTATTATGATCTCTTAGAGCATTGTGAACGTATTCACAGATCTGCATCGCTGCAATTGACAAAACTGGACTATATCTATAATTTTTATACGACACGTACGGCTGAGAAGATGAACCGTATCATCTTTCTGCTTACTATTATCTCAGGGGTCTTTTTACCCCTTAATCTTTTTGTCGGATATTTTGGAATGAATACGAGTGGTTTACCTTTTACAGCAGCTGGAAATGGAACAATGAAGGTGTCAATTATGATGGCTTTCATCATGATGGTGAGTATATTTTTAGTAGTGCTTTGGAGAAAAAGGATGGAAAAAAACGAACTATAACTGAAACAATGCATCTTTGTTTTCCTAGATCATCTATAAAATATCCCTTTTCTTTCCTTTCTTTTTATCGCTTAACATAAAAAAATTTAAAAATTTCTCCCAATGCTATCTTAATGCTATTTTGACATGAAATAATTTGTTATTAGAGTGAAAAAAAGGAGCTGTTCATGGCAAAAAAACTATTTCTTGTGATCGGGGCACCGGGTTCTGGTAAGACGACAGATGCAAATCTCATTGCCAGTAGACATAAAGAGCATATCGTACACTACTCAACCGGGGATATGCTACGTGATGAGATTGCCAGCGGTAGTAAGCTTGGAGAGACGATCAACAGTTATATTAAACAAGGTGAGTTGGTTCCTCTTGAGATCATTATGGACACAGTGATCACTGCGATTAAGTATGCACCGACAGATGTAGTTGTTATCGATGGTTTTCCACGAAGTATAGAACAGATGAAGGCATTTGATGATATATTAAGTATGGAAGATGATATTCATCTTGTTTCTGTCATTGAGGTAAGAGTATGTGAAGAGATCGCACGTGAACGAATACTGGGTAGAGCTGCTGAAGCCGCACCGGGTCAGATTCGCAGTGATGACAAAGAAGAAGTCTTTTATGAGCGCATGAAGATATATAATGAGCCTTTAGAAGCGATACAAGAATTCTATACAGAAAAAAGGCTTCTAAAAGTGATTGATGGAGAAAAGCCGCTTGATATAGTGGTGAGCATGATGGAACTGTTTATTTTGAGCAGAACCAGTGTTCCTTCTATTCATATCTCAAACGATAGCTATCGTGCAGTAAGGATCTAACAGATTTAAAAGGAGTAACGATGACACTGATTGAACTGTTTAGTGATTATATAAGAAATAAAAAAAGTTTGAAACTCTATGTGCAGGAGAGAAAAAACTACCATACACGTGGTGAATTCAATGATGAAACTTTGATTGAGGCAGAAGAGTATCTGCAAAAACTCAAACAAGAAGAACCGAAAATCTATGATCTCATGTATGAGACTTTAGAGCAGTATTATGAAGAGGATTGCGGACATTATGTCGAGTATCCACTCAATTTTATACGTCAGATCTTGCGGATATATAGAAATCATATTCCTGCAGAAAAAGTTTATGAAAACTATAGAGAAGGATTAAAGCACCACTATTGTGATGCTTAGAAATTTAACTCTAGATTGATTTTGTATGGGTTGAAAGATCCATGCTGTAGTTCCCTTTAATGCCAACCGCGACTTGAGCCACTATCTCGGTAGCATGGATCTTTCAGCCCATACAATTGACATTTGAAACAAAGTGACTCACTAAAAGTTACTTCCTTCCTACATATTTTCCAATGAGTCCTTTTTTCAAGTCGATGAGATATTTATTGATTTATCTACTTGTGTTGTGTCGTTTTATGTAAATATTTTGCAACTGCATCTTCATCATTTGAGTGTGACAGAATAATATCGGCAACTTCCTTGACTTCATCCAGTGCATTAGATACTGCAACTGAAGTACCGGCAAGCTTGAACATACCTATGTCATTAATGCTATCACCAAAAACAGTCATCTCCTGAGTATCGCGGCCAAGGTATTCAGCAACCTTTTTCAGTGCATGGGCTTTATCTCCTTCAGGATGAAGAACAGTCAAAAACCAGCCATCTGAATACTTCTCAGGAGAGAGCTTATACTCTAATGCGTCACTAAATGTTTTCTGTAGATGTTCCGTCAGAGGCTTTAGTGTATCAAGCTGACCAAAATAGACGATCTTGAGGTTCATCTCTTCAGCACGGATCTGCTCATGTACCCTTAGACGTGGATCACCTGCATAGTTATTCAGTACACCTTTTTGATAAAGATTGAGGGTAGTGGGTACGTTAAAAGATTCGTTGAGCTCCATATCTTTGAGTGAAATGATGAAAGGGTAGATACCAAATTTTGCTCCTTCAGCAATAACCGCATCACCAAGCTCTTTGTTGATAAGTTTGAGATCGATAAGCTTCTTTTCCGGTGTGACAACCATCGTCCCGTCAAGCAGGATCATCGGCGCATGAAGGTGGAGCTTATTCAGAAAATCATGGGTCTTTTGAAAACTCCTTGCCGTAGCTACAGAAAGGATAGAGTCTTTGCTTAGCTCATTCCATACCTTGGCACTAAAGTCACTTATACTCTGATCAGTCCTTAGAAAAGTATGGTCTAGATCCGTGATATATATTTTATTCTTTTTATCCATTTTAACTGGCAAATCCGCTTTTAAAATTATCTTTTGCTTGAACGATCGCTTTTTGTTTCTCTTTGCGTACTGGATCTTTTTCAACAAAGATCTTCTTACGTGTGACCGGGTCCATTTCTGTATAGTACATCACGGCAGAGTAGGTACCAGGAGTAGGAGTAAAGACCTGTGCTTGTTCAGGGTTCATCTTCAGTTCTTGGGTGGTAAAGCGTTTAAGCTCATGCATGTCATTCTCTGTACAGCCTGGATGTGCAGCAATGAGATAGTAGGTCAGGAATTGTTTTTTACCCATATCTTTGTTAAGTTTATCATAGAGACGTTTGAAGTCTATAAGGGTCTGTTTACCCGGTTTACCCATCAAATCAAGTACATGCTGCTGTGTATGTTCGGGTGCAACCTTCATCTGTCCTGAAATATGATGTTCAACCAGCTCTTTAAGGTAGCTGTAACCCTTGCGTTTATCTTCATTGATAAGGTCATAACGGATCCCCGAGGCAACAAAGGCTTTTTTGATACCAGGGATATTGCGCACCTGTTTCATCAAGCCGATCACTCTGGTATGGTCAGGCTTCATTGAACTGCACAGGTGCTTAGAGTCGACACAGCGCTGATGGGCACAGGTTCCGTGTTTGAGTTTCTTGTTACACTCATAGCCGTACATATTTGCCGTAGGCCCTCCAAGGTCTGAGATGATCCCTTTAAAGTCTTTGTACTCTTTGAACTTGTTGGCTTCTTTGACGATATTTCCTTCACTTCTAGTACGGATCGTACGTCCCTGGTGTACACCGATCGCACAGAAGTTACACTCACCCCAGCAGCCATGATGGGTCATGATGGAGAATTTGATAGTCTCCAGGCACTTGACTTGACCTTCAGGTCTATGATAGGGATGCAGTTCTCTAGTATACGGCAGGCTTGCAACCTCGTCCATCTCTTGCTCATTGAGATAGTCACATGGCGGGTTTTGAATAGCATAGCGTCCGTCTACTTCCTGGCAAAGCCCTTTTGCCGAGATTGGATCATTATTATCATAGAAGTGATCAAAGAGATCGATATACTTCTCTTTATCTTCCAGACAGGCTTTGTAGGAAGGTAGTTGGATAAACTCTATTATTGGTTCTTTACTAATGTAACAAAGTCCCCTGATATTTTTCCATTCCTTCCCCTTGTCCAGTGCCTGAGTCAGTTCACGGACTGCCTCCTCACCCATACCGTACACAATGATATCGGCTTTAGAATCAAATAAAACAGGCTTTCTAAGTTTGTTACTCCAGTAATCATAATGCGTGACGCGGCGTAAACTTGCTTCGATACCACCCAAAACGATAGGTACAGTATTTTTAAAGTTTTGACGAATGAGATTGGTATAGACCAGTACGGCACGGTCAGGTCGTTTGGTATTTTTACCGCCTGGAGTATAGTCATCACTGTTACGGAATTTTTTGGTGGCAGTGTAGTTGGCAACCATAGAGTCGATACTTCCGCCGCTTACTCCCCAGTAAAGACGAGGCTCTCCTAAACGTTTGATATCCTTATCACTCTTTACATCAGGCTGCCCGATGATACCGACTTTGTATCCTAGTTTCTCCAACATACGCCCGACAACAGCCACACCGATAAAGGGTGAGTCTATATATGCATCACCACTGACAAGGATCACATCACATTGATCCCAGCCTAACGCATCCATCTCTTGACGTGTGGTCGGTAAAAAACTTTTCTCATTTTTTTTCATTATAAGCCTTCAAATATTGATGACATAGTAGCATAACTCACTTACTAGACTCTTAAGAAGAAAATTTATCAAAAAGCAGGTCAGTGTCTAGTCTATAAAAGTTACGGAGCTCTTCGTAAATATCGGGAAAAAATCTCTTTAGAGAGTGTGGTGCCATGAAGAATCTTTCACTGCACACAGCAAAAAACTCTGCTTCATTTTCCAGAGCATAGGTACCTAAAAAGGCAGCCTGTTTGGTAATGAGGTTACGTTTGACCTGTTTTGTAAGGATGATAAATGCATTGGAAAAAGCTTGCGCATATCGAGGATAGGATGCAAAAGTGTCAAGTTCGGGAGTGCCATCAGGCATACCGTCTTCTAAGTCCAGTTCATGGGCAAATTCATGGATAATGACGTTCTCTTTACTCTCACTGGAGATGTGATGTTGAATATACTGCCATGATATAACGACCATTCTATTGGCAGACTCTCCGGCAAGTAAAGAGGTTTTATTGGCATGGATTCCGTTATGAGTATATGACTGATCAACGATAAAGTCTTTAGGATAGATGATAATTGTTGCTACCGTATCGTGCTCATCAAGGTCAAATCCCAACCGTACAAGCGAAGCATAAAAGGCAATGACCACTTTGATCTCATCAGTGATCTTCATCTTCACTCCAACAAACTCCTTTTGATCGATAAAGAGAAGGATACGGGTATGTATCTTTTCCCTAAGATCACCTGGAAGATATAGATAGTGAGGTAAGGAGAGTAGTATCTGTTTATAGGTAGGAGGTAAAGGCATATTTTTGAATTTTTTATACCGCCACATTCCTATAAAATACTCAACACTCTTCCAGAAAAGAAACAGTGCGACCAGGGCAAAGAAAAATTGAATCAGTACTAGATAATAACTCATAAAGATATCATAGCTTAAAGGAGTTAAAGATTGAAGGAGGGGTGAAGGATAGAAGGGTCCTTTCGGACTCTTCTACAGATTATTTCATATCAGGTTTAGGAGTTTCTGAAGTGATCTTTGGAAGTTGTGGATACTCTATCATCGGTTTTCTTCCTTCAAGTGCATTGAAGAATGTTACGATTTTTTCTGCATCTGCATCGGAGATCTCTTGACCAAGTTGTGTTCTTCCCATCTCTTGTACAGCCTCTTTAAGTGACCAGATCGTACCATTGTGGAAATATGGAGCAGTTTCAGTGATGTTTCTAAGCGTAGGTACTTTTACCATACCGTTCTTATCACCCTTGAAGTCACCAACATCTGCATATTTGTACTTTCCGATCAATGGGAACTTCTGCATACCGCCGCCAAGTGCAACACCTCTGTGACATGCGATACACCCTTTTGCGAGAAATGTCTCCAAACCTTCTTTTTCTGCATCGCTAAGTGCATCGTCTTTACCATTGAGGAAGTCATCGAAACGTGATGGAGTAACCAATGTTCTTTCAAATTTACCGATTGTTGCTGTGATCGTTTCAAAATTGATCTTTACATCATCACCATATGCTTTCTTGAATGCCTCAACGTACTCTGGCATAGTATTGACCCTATCAACAACCAATGATGGAGCTGCAGCCATTTCAGGCATTGCCTGCATAGGTCCTTGTGCCTGGTCTTCAAGATCCGGGCTTCTACCGTCCCAGAACTGTTTTTCTGCAAATACAGCATTGTAAACTGTCGGTGAGTTCAGATGGTGTGGGTTTGCTGTCCAGTTATGTCCTACTGCAGCACTAACACCGTCTACTCCACCCATTCCAAGGTTGTGACATGTATTACATGAGATCAATCCACTTTTTGATAGTCTAGGTTCAAAGTATAGCTGTTTCCCCAGTTCTACTTTTTCCGGTGTGATCGTACCATTTGGATCAGTCAGTTTTGAGAGTTCGCTTTTATCAGTCGGGATCGGTAAAAGTCCCATTGTTTTTGCTTTATCAGCTAATGAACCGGCAAATAGTACTGATGATGCTACAAGTGATGCAGCTATAATTTTAGACATTTTCATTTATTCTCCTTATGAATTAGATAAGTATTGTACAATTGTAATACTTATATCTGTAATAAAAATTATCATTTAAGAAAAAATTTCTCTCATTAATAAAACTTTCTAAAAAATGATTTATGATAGCTGTAATTGACATCCCCTAATGCGATATGAAAGTCATAATCCCTTCATCTCACTTTCCACATTGTAACAAAAATTTATAACAAATATCAACATTTATCATACTGTTAATATAGCATTATGCTATTTGTATTGTGGGGAAGGTGGTCTACTATATCAACATGAGACTTTTTTCAGGTGTGGTATCCATATACTGCTTTTTGATGAACAATCAATTTACTCTGCCAAACCGATTTGTTTTAAAAGAGACTGGTTATCCCAGAACAAATACTCTTCAGTCATTTTCCCATCTGCTCCCCATTTCCCGATAGTAGCCATTCGGAGTTTGAATTTTTTACCGGTAGGCGGCAATGTTTTGCCATTTCCAATTGGCATAGGAGCAGAAAATGTGCCTTCCAGCTCTCCGACAACACAAGTCCATTCACCTCGTCCAAATGCGATAGGGTGTTCCTTGATTTTTGTATCTGGGGCAAACACGAATAGTGGGGTTAGCATATCAATATGTTGCGGGAACAAACCTGTAGTGGTGCTACCATCCGGATAGTAGACTTTGATGTTGTCGGCATGACTATGATTGAACTTATCCCATTTCTGATTACTGTAAAAATCAAAATCAAGCTCATCAAAAGTAGCGATGCGTTGTTTCTGTAATGCTTCATCGTCAGTGAACGATTTGAGTTTCTCAGCAAGGACTTCAGCTTTATCTTCACACTTTGTCAATTTGAAATTTTCCGGTGTCTCTGTCTCCTCTGCCCATGCAACCAAAGTAACTCCGATGCAAACTACGGCTAGTGCAAGTATATGTTGAATTCTTTTTTGTGTAGTCATGATCTATCTCCTTTTTTATTTAGAGTCAAAATCACACTATTTTTTACTGTTACATTTTTAGTATACAATAAATATTATTGTTTTATATAATTAATATTTTTTATATAAAATAATATAAATTAATATTTGTTTTTCTAAAAACTTCAATAAAATGTTTATTCTTTGATTTTTATAAGTATTGTATAAGGATCGAAAACTGTTATAATGTTCCTTACTTTGTATGGGTAAAGGCTGACTATGAAACACTACAGAGGCATCCGTAAAAAACTTACCGCATATATCGATCAGTTTCTTGCTACAGGGGATAGCGTAGAAAATATCAGAGACATCTGGTATAAGTTCAAAGGGGAGATTGAATATCTCAAAAATATGCCTGATGATAAATGGGATATCTACGTTAACCGCCTGATCGGAGAGTACCTATATGAACTTTTTTTGGACGGTGATGTGACGATCTATAGCAGGCTCAATGTGATCACCAAGGGACTCAGCAATGATACCCATACCTACAACACCCCAATTGTACTTTTTTCTGAGAAACCGACCCGAAGCACGGACATGCTCTCAGAAGCCCTGTTATGCGGTATCTACAGCAGTACCGGACAGATCCCATCCTTTGAATCTGTAAACATTGCCCAGTATCTCAACCGTACTGCAAAGCACAATAGAGCTTACCTTATCGCCATTACCGATTTCGATCCTGCTGGAGAATCTATCTTCGGCTCCCTTGCCCAAAAGGTTGAAAACGACTTGAAGCTTATCAACCCGGATATTGAGTTTACTTCTATTCCTATACTTTTTGGTAGTGGATATGAAGATATCGTATCCCATTATCCTACTTATACTCTTAGCGGCAATAAACGAAACAAGCTAAACCAGGCATGGATCGATAAAGGACAGACTCTAGGTGTCGAGCTTAACGTTGTGGAAAACAAAGCCGAACTCCTGGAAGCAGCCATCCTCAAATCAGTTGCTCCGGAAGTAGCGGAAGAGTTGAGTAGACATCGATGGAAACAGCAAAAAGAAGAAGAGATGTTAGCCTCTGACAAGCGATATACGCAACTGCATGAACAGCTAAAACAAAGGATAGCTGATATTAGAGAGGAAGTAGAGTCTATGGAAACGGTATTTGATGCGAAGTGGTCTACCCCGATCGATGTGGATGGGGTCAAGGATATGACGAAAGAGAAGTAAAAAAAGAAAGAGGAGGGTATTCTCTGTATTTTCCTCTTATGTCGTCATAGATGTCCAGGCAGCTAGGTTTACTATCCTTTGATTTGTGTCAACGGCAACAACCGTGAGTCTTCCAAGGCAGCATATCGATGTCCGATACCGGCAAGGTACTCCGGGTCATCGGCAAACGCCATAAAATCCTTTAAGGAGTTTTGCCTTACCATCATGACCATATCCCAAGACTCCTCGACCGGGCCTATAAGATAATGTGCTCCTTCACCGAGGAAAAGAATATCGCCGCCGCTATTACGAAGAAGGGGAAGTGTATGGTCAATGTATTTTTGATATGCTTCCCGGCCTGTAAGTGTATAGGATGCAGAGAGTTCCGGAAAGTCGGTATAATCCGCTTCCTTCCTAAAACGAAGCAGGTTCAACATAACGACTTCACCTGTAATATTTCTTGAAAAAAGGGATCTTCCACCCTCTTGGGAAGCTTCTAAATATGTTTTCATTGAAGTCACCTTTATATTTTTTTCAGAATTGAAATCAGGGTTAATACCTCTTTATCGTCCAAGTTTTCCAGTATACTTTCTGATGAGGTTATCATCGTCTGTAAGGCATCTTTGAACAATTTCTCTCCGCTTATGGAGAGTTTGACCAAGCTGACCCTGGCATCTCGCGGATTGATCTCTTTTTGTACCAGGCCGATTTTCTCCAACGGATTCAGTGCCCGAGTGATACCCGATGCACTCAACCCTACCTGTTCTGCAAGGTCAATTCGTCTCATGGCTTTCGTGCCACTGCTATCGAGATAAAACAGGATAAAGAATTCAGATAGACTGATCCCGTGTAGACTGAGGTGCCGATCAACACTTTTTTGTAGTTGTGTCTGAAGTGAATAGAGTTGTAAAAGGCAATCTAATTTGTTTGTCATATAAATCCTTGATAAATATTTGATTAAGCAAGTATATTAAAAAAAACTTGTGCTGTCAAGTATCTATTAATTATTATAATTATTCAACTGAACAGATCAGTGGGTACCTATAGAAAAACCTTTAGCAAAGCATCACGCGCTTCTGTGATCTGGAGAAATAGTTCATGGCTGCCGCCGACATCCGGGTGTGCCTTTTTGACAAGCTTGCGGTAAGCGCTGTTGATCTGGGGTTCTTCAAGCTCGCCTTCGATCGGCAAGCATAGCAGTTCTCGATACTCTTGTTCATTAAACAGTTGTATACGGGTTGCCTGGCGTCTCTTTTTTGCATTAGATCGGACAAGGTCTTCAAAGAGTTTCTGCTGGGCTTCACGGTGTTTTTGAATAGCTTCCTGACGAAACTGTACCTGATCTTTCTGCCATCTTTCGCGTGACATGACCATACACGCAGCGAAGCTGGTCAGACCATTTTTCTCAAGCTCTTCAAGACTGAGCGGGCCTACCATATCGTAAGGTACTTCCAGCCAGACATTGATGCCCTCAGGACCTTCTTCGATCCTTCCTATGGTAACTAAATCACTGATGCCCAGAGTACCATTCCAAATGATCCACTGTACTTCTTCTATAGGACTGCCTTTGTAGTGCATGAACTATCTCCTCTTAGAGGGTAATTATAATGATATGCAATAACCATACTAATCGTATAGTTACATTGTAATTTTTAACGTACTGAACAAGGGGATAAAAGCTGTTTATTTTTTTATACACGCAGTTTGATCTATTGTTGAAAGACAAAAAAGCACTCATTCAATCCTTGGGTGTATTGCTGTTGTCCCTCTAATTATGTTAAAATTATGCCTTGATAAAATAGGATAAAATGAATGGGTATTTTTGCTTTACAATCAATTGCCGGAGGTTTTTTAGATGAAGATCTAAAGCATTTCAATAAGGTTTTTGATGACTGGTGTGTACAGTTTGATAGTTTGGAAGATGCACAGCTTATACTGGACACCCTTGAGCAACCTGATACAGTCAAGATCGTAGAGATCACACCGCTAAGCTATCCAAAATACTTCTTCCCAAAACTACAGGGTATCATCCACGCTACACGGGAGTATGAAGGAAAGATCATCTGCATTGTTGAACCACAAATGGGTATGAGTTTCCGCATAGCCGTATGTGATATGAAGACCAAAAAGGTAAGAATGCTACGTACCCGCTACAAAAGTGCGCAAAGTGTCGAAGGGGTATTTGCTAATCTATCTTTTGAGTTATGACGTTTTTTTACTTTTCATTTTTTTCACTCCAATCGTTCTATTGTAAGTCAATACATAACTTTTAGTCAATATAAGACTTCTCATGATTCATTACATTCTTGTCTGTATTCCCATCGAAACGATACAAATGAGGCAAGAAAAAAAGAGCTGTATTTTATCGCTGCAAAAGAGAAAACTTCAAGTATAATTTCACCTTCAAGAGAAGGTGAACAAGCAAGTGAACAATGAAAAGCAAACCATAGATCTACTCTCACAAATAGGCAAACTGCTTTTACAACACGGAGCAGAAACAGAGCTTGTAGAGACAAGTATAAACAAAGCTGCAATGAAACTTGGCTGCCAGGATCTTACAATTTTGATCTTACCAAATGCAATTTTGTTGAGCTTGTCCTCAAATGGAAAGGTCTATAATACGAAACTCTACAAAGTAGAGAGGCAGGATGTCAATTTTACCGTACTTGACAAAATGATGGGGATAATCGAGCAAATAGATGCAACTGCAGATAGCGAGAAGCTTCTTGAAGAGCTCAAAGACGAAGCGAGTTTGAGTCCTATGTATCCTTATTATTTACGTAACATTATGGCGGGTATCGGATGTGGCTCGTTTAGTTTGCTTTTTGGCGGGGATCTTTACATATGTGCAGCAACGTTTATCGCTGCTACTATAGGGTTTTATCTTAATGGTTTTTTATTAAAGCAATACTTTAACCCTTTTATCGCCATCATTCTCGTCTCTTTTGTCACAACAATAAGCTCTGGTCTTTTAACGCTTCATAATGAGATGGCCCATATAGCAATCGCTTCATCAATCCTCTTTTTGGTTCCAAGTGTTGCGTTTATTAACTCTGTCAACGATCTTACAAAACGGCACTATACCACAGGTCTTGTTCGAGGAGTACGGGGAGTGATCATTTCATTTGCTATCGCTATCGGGATATCTTTGGCATTGAATATTTTGGGTGTGGAGAAGTTTTTATGATCCTTGATATCAGCATCGGTTTTTTTGTTTCTTTATCTTTTGCAATTCTTTTCAATGCTCCAAAACGTTCCTTGATCCCTATTATTATCCTTGGGATCGGGGCTGTATTTATTAAAAAATATATGTTGCTTTACAACTTCAGTTTAGAATTTTCAACATTTATCGCAGCGTTTTTTATAGGTTCTGTCAGTCTTTATTTCTCTCACCTGCAAAATATACCTATTTTAGTTTATGCGATCAGCAGCTCGATTGTTTTAGTCCCTACGGTTAATGCTTATAAAGCGATGATAGGTTTCATTCAGATCTCAACACATCAGATCAACAATCAAGAGCTTATTATCCAGTCTCTGCATTACGGTTTAAAAACATGGTTTGTGTTTGGGGCTATTGCTATCGGGATTGTATTGCCAACACAGTTTATAAAAAAATACAGGTTTAAAATACTCTAGGAGGTCGTACTGTTAAATGCTTCTTCATAGCACGGGGAATTCTTTTTTTACTTTCCATCTTCCCCAAGCTCCAGCTTGCGGGATGCATACCCATGCATGATATTAGCAGAATCTCATTTCTCGCTCCCAACCTCAAGATATGAGTATATACATAACTTTCAGTCATTATAAAACCTCTAATGACACATCACATTCTAGTCTGCATTCCCATCGGGATGATGGGAACGAGTCAAAATTTATTTCTACTTATTTGTTACACAGAAATTTGCAACAATAAAGCTGTAGCGAATAATCCCCAACCAAGATATTCTAATGTTCTTGCAAACAATTTGTATTTGTACTCATTATTTCTTTTATCATAGTGATCGACTACAACAGACAACATTACTAGGCAAGAGCATATGAAAGCAACATACATGATTAGTGCTGGATTATCATGAAGGTGAATACCGGAACTTCTTTTCCCTGGAATATAAAGGTCGTTGATATATATCCCATACCCTCCATAGATCAGTAAACCGATTGACCCAACAATATTAAAGGCTCTTTTCTTTAATGGAATCACATTAGGTTCGTAACTCATATATATCACACTTAATTTTTTTGTTTAACTATTTATTAGAGGAACCTATTGCATGCACTCTCTGAGAGACAATGTCCTCAATCCCCTTGTTTGTAATATAAGTAGTATATCAAAGAATGTCTTATTGTAAAAAATATGTGTTTGGGAGTAAAAGATGATTAAAAATGAGGATAAATTAAAAGGAGAGGAGGGTAAAACTACCCTCTGTTGCTTCCGCGTCCAGCGTTACGGCTGTCACGTCCGCTTCCGCCACCGCTTCGGTTACGGTTTTTAGGGCGTCTGTCCCCACCGCTCTCATTACGGTTACGATCATCACGTCTTCTTCTTTGACGTCCCCTACCTTTGTTTTTATTGCCTCTGTCTTCTCTAGATCTCTCTAGAGCATGGGCAATCTCTTCATGGTTTAGACCGATCTTGTCTTTACCTTTTACTTCATTTTCCTCTTGGATCATTGATGCAAGCAGGTGTGCAATAGTCACGATATCAAGGTCGTGTTGAAGTGTTTTAACGAGGTTGATAGCACCCTCAGTCACTCTGGTCTCAGCAATCTTTGAGATCAGTTCGCTAGCCTTTGCATTTTGTACTTCTATACGTGTAGGGATGATCTCTGTACTCATTTGTGTACCGACATCTTTTTCGATACGTTTGATAGTACGTAGTTCATTTGGACTTACCAAAGTGATCGCCTCACCTGATTTTCCACCACGACCAGTACGTCCGATACGGTGAACGTACGACTCAGAGTCAAATGGGATATGATAGTTGAAAACATGAGTTACATCATTGACATCCAGACCACGTGCAGCAACATCGGTTGCAACGAAGATATCGATCCCGCCTTGTTTGAAGGCACGGATAGTTACTTCTCTTTGTTTCTGCTCCATATCACCGTGTAGACCGCTTACCTTGAACCCTTGAGCTGTAAGATGGGCTACAAGTCTGTCGACCTCTTTTTTCATACGGCAGAAGATGATACATTTTGTAGGGTTTTTGTAGTCAATTAGTCTGACCAGTGCATCATCTCTCTCATGTTCTTGAACAACATAGTACTGTTGAGCGATCTTTGTATTGGTAGTTTCTGATTTTGTGATAGAAACAGTTTTTGGATCTTCAAGGATCTCTTCAGCCAGTTTACGGATCGCCTTTGGCATAGTTGCAGAGAACATAAGTGTCTGACGATCTTTTGGCATGAATTTGAAAATGTTCTTGATCTCATCGAGGAATCCCATATCCAGCATCTCATCAGCTTCATCAAGTACGACAAATTTTGGGCTTATCTTGATCTTTCCGCTTTCAAGAAGATCCTGAAGACGTCCCGGAGTTGCTACAACGATTGAGGCTTGTTTGATACGGTCTATCTGTTTACCGTATGCTGTACCACCGTAAACGGTTGCGGTTTTAAGTCCTGATTTTTGACCAAAACGGTAAAGTTCGTCACTTACCTGCATTGCAAGCTCACGTGTAGGAACGATAACCAACCCTTCGACACTGCCATCAGCCTCCATCATACTCATGATCGGTAGACCAAATGCTGCAGTTTTACCTGTACCGGTTTGTGCTTGAGCGATCATGTCATGTCCATCTAGGACTAAAGGGATTGCTTCTTGTTGAACGGGACTTGGCTCAGTAAAACCGGCCTCAGTCACAGCTTGTTGGATACTCTCTTTGAGATTAAAATCTGTAAATTTCATTTTGTTACTTTGTATTAAATTGTCGGTGATTGCTGTATCTTGGTATTTATATTTATAGTATCAAGAGGTGTAAAAACCTGTTTTTTGCAGTTGATACCAAACTGTGTCGCGTATATAGCGAGGATAAAGGAGATAAGATGCTATCTCATAAATAGAGTTTAGTACACTCTTGCATAAAAGTTCGGAATTATAGCAGTTTTTAGGAAATAAAGATAGGGGGGTGTATAAATTAGGTGAAATAAATAAGTTATTATAAGTTATTAAAATATGATACAATAAATGTTCTAGGTATCACTATGAGAAATATAAATGTATTTATCGTTTTATCATTATTGTTGTTAGGGATGCTGGGCTATAAGGTCTATGAATATGACCACCAGATGCAATTTACCAAAAAAACGATACTGCAAAATGAGATACATACCATTTCTGATTTTATCGATGCATTTAGTAAAACCTATCAGGATATCCTGGATCAAGGTCATATCGATATCAATGAATCTACACTTGAACTCATGCCCGTAAAAAGTCTTTCTCAAATCAGCCAACGTTTTTCCGAACATACGAATGAAGAGGTCTTGATCAGAAGCGTTTCGGATCAACCGCGCAATCCTAACAATAAGGCGAACGCGTTTGAAATGGAGATGATCAATTACTTCGAAGAACATCCTGAAGAAAATGAGATATTTGTTAAAAAAGAGGATACCTATCATTATATAAAGCCGTTACGAATAACACAATCTTGTATACAGTGTCATGGGGACAAAGAGCAGACCCTTCCTTTTATACGAGAAAACTATCTCACCGGCTTTGGTTATAAAGTCGGTGATGTAAGAGGAGTACTTAATATACAGATCAAAGACCGCGGATATTTTAGTGCAATGTATGAAAACTTCCAAAATATGCTTACAGGATCGATCATTGTATATCTGATATTTTTATTGATCATAGGTATCTTGATCGCTAGAATGCGTGCAGATAGTGAAGCCTATACCCACCGTTTGAAAAAAGAGATCAGCTCTAAGACCAAGAAGCTTGCAAAGCAGAAAGATATATTTGAGACACTTTATGAAAAATCCTCAGATGGTATTTTGATCTTGGAAAATGGAAAAATGGTACGATGTAATCAGATGATCGTTGATATGCTGGAGTACAGTTCCAAAGAGGAGGTCTTGAACCTTCATCCTTCAAAGCTTTCTCCACCGCGTCAGCCTGACGGACGTGATTCGTATAAAAAAGTCGAAGAGATGGTAGAGATCGCACGCACTAATAAGATACATCAGTTTGAGTGGGTCCTTAGAAAAGCAACCGGAGAGGACTTCTATGTAGATGTAACTATGACACCGATGGAGCTTGACGATCGTAAGGTGATCTATGTGATATGGAAAGATATCACGGATAAGAAAAAAACACAACAGGCATTACTTGAACAAAAAGATGTCTTGGAGTATCAGGCAAACCATGATACATTGACCGATCTGCCTAACAGAAAATATTTCAATATCAGATTGCAGCAAGAGATCGATGAGACAAGAAAATCCAATAAAAAGTTGGCACTCTTCTTTATTGATTTGGATAACTTTAAACAGATCAATGATTCTTTGGGGCATCAAGTGGGAGATAGGGTGCTTGTAATTGTCTCTGAACGTCTCAAAGGAACGATCCGTGCTAAAGATACACTTGCACGATTGGGTGGGGACGAGTTTACGATCATTATGAAGGATATCGAAAAGATGAGTGATGCTGCTGTGTTGGCAAAACATATACAGGAGACATTGACCCAACCATTCCATATTGAAGAGCATTCACTCTATATCTCATGTAGTATCGGTATCAGTTTTTGCCCTCAAGACAGTGAAAAAGCCAGTGATCTGATCAAGTATGCAGATGCAGCAATGTATAAAGCAAAAGAAGAGGGGAGAAGCAACTATCAGTTCTACTCCTATGAACTGACTGAGATGGCGATGGAACGGGTAGTCATACAGACCAACCTGCGCGAAGCAATAAGAAATCATGAGTTCTCTTTACTGTACCAGCAACAGGTCAAAGCAGACACACTGGAACATATAGGTTTGGAAGCATTGATACGATGGAACCACAAAGAGTTTGGAGTAGTGTCGGCTGATAAGTTCATCTCAATAGCGGAAGAATCCGGCCTTATCATCGAAATTGATCAATGGGTGATGAGAACAGCGATGGATCAGATAGCAAGATGGTATCATGAAGGTCTAAATCCCGGTATTTTATCTCTGAATCTCTCTTTAAGACAGTTAAGAAGTGAACATTTTATAGATGTGCTTAAAAATTGTATGCAAGAGAGTGGTTTCGAACCGAAGTGGTTGGAACTGGAGATCACTGAGAAGCAGATGATGCATAATCCCGAAGAGTTCATCTCCAGGCTGCAGGAACTTAGCAATATGGGTATAGAGATCGCTATGGATGATTTTGGAACAGGCTATACTTCATTAGCATATCTGAAACGGCTTCCTGTCAAGAAATTAAAGATCGATCAATCTTTTGTCAAAAATATCCCTGAAGTCAAGGAGGATGTGGTCATAGTAGAGGCGATGCTGGCTTTGGCAGGAGCTCTGAATATAGATACGATTGCTGAAGGTGTTGAGAGCAAAGAAGAGTTGGAATTCCTAAGAGATCATAACTGTACCTATGTTCAGGGATATTATGTAGGAAAACCTATGTCAGCTGAAGAGATCAGCGCAAAACTTAGCTAGGACGATAGACCTTTACATTCTCTTCTTTATCTTTATCTCTGAGATATTGCGCATGCAGCTGGCTCATGATACCTTTTTCACAATAGAGTAAATAATCTTTGTCTTTAGGCAGCTTTTTAAACTCTGTTTTGAGTTTGTGAAATGGTATTTTGATAGTTTCACAAGGTGTAGAGATACACTCTTGACCTGCACGGATATCGATCACCACATTTTTTTCAGGATCAAGCGTGGTGACTATCTCTACTGGTGCACTTTGAGTAACATCATCGATGATCTCATCAACCCATATCGTTTTTGCGTCTTCTACCGCTTTATCAAGTACAGTATAGTCAAAACGTTTGGCTTCTTTTTCCATACGCTTGTAAGAACCGTGTGTGATAGGGTTTTTGGAGATCACACCACAGTATTCAGGCATATTCTCAGCAAAGAATCGTGTACCTATCTTAGTAGCGATATCAATGATATCCGGTTTGTTCATCGTTGCCAGTGGACGAAGGACGAGTTTATTGGTGACCTGATCGATAAGTGCAAGGTTGCGCAAGGTTTGGCTGCTGACCTGTGCAACACTCTCTCCTGTCAGCAGTGCATCGATCTCCATTTCATCAGCGATCTTTTCTGCAGCCATAAGCATCAAACGTTTAAGCGTAACCCCCATATAGGTTTCTGCGGTAGAACGGAAGATCTCTTCCACTACTGCATCAAAAGGTACAGAGACGAATTTCACACGGTGTGAGGCACCAAACTTGTTCCAAAGATAGAGTGCAACCTGTTTTACGCCGATCTCATGGGCAGCACCCCCAAGATTGAAGAAGATAAAGTGGGTTTTGATCCCGCGTTTCATCGTGAGATAACTGGCAACCGTAGAGTCAAATCCTCCCGACATCAAAGAGAGGATGTCACCTTGTGTTCCGATAGGATAGCCGCCAAGTCCATTGTGCTTGTCGGTGATGATGTTGAGTTGATTATTGATCAGTTCGATACGTACCGTGATCTCTGGATGGTGAAGATCAACGCTGCGAGCATTTGAATGTGCAAGGATATATCCGCCGACTGTACGCTCCATCAAAGATGAGTTAAACTCATGTGTTCCGGTACGTTTCGCACGTACAACAAAGCTTTTGTCCTTAAGACTCTCTGCAACCACTTCACATACTTTAGCTTTGATCTGATCAAGGCTTTTCATTTCATCAAACTGCAGTGCTTCGAGTACCTGGTCAATACCCGGGGTATCAAGAAGGATCTGTCTAACCTCTCCAACCAATGCTATAGGTGTGACCACTTCGATCTTATCACTGAATTTTTTGATATGCATTGTTTCACTAAGCGGGCGAAGAAGTGCTAGGAGATTGTTATAGAGTTGTCCGACCATCTGCTTTTTTGCAGCGTCACCCTTGACCATGATCTCAGGAAAGAGTTTAAGAATAAATTTTTGTGTTTTGTTTGCTGATACGTCCACGAAGTTAATCCTTCATTAAAATTGGTGAAATTATAACATAGTAGGATTGGTGTTGCAGATTTCAAAGTTCATAAGTCAAAATATAATGTAAAAACCATACCTACTAGCAGGTATCGCATAGGCAAAGTAATGTTGAAATTAGCACAGTGGATTACCTCTATCACTATACCACTTCAGTATGCTATTCCAGGCCTCTTGAGCATTCTCAGCATAGCTTAGAAGATTATAGTCAGTATCTGAGATCATCTCTTCGTCTCTAAGCATTTCAAAGTTAATCAGCCTATCCCAATACTCGCGGTGGATAAGAATAACTGGCATCGGTTCGCTTGTGTCTGTCTGGATCAGGGTAAGTACCTCAAAGAGTTCATCCAGTGTCCCAAATCCTCCCGGAAAAACTACCAGTGCTTTGGCTCGGTGCATAAAATGGAGTTTTCGTATAGCAAAGTAGTGAAACACAAAATTGAGCTCAGGTGTGATATAAGGGTTTGATGTTTGTTCAAAAGGGAGTTCTATTTTGAGTCCAATGGATTTTGCACCAACGTCGGTTGCTCCCCGATTGGCTGCCTCCATAATACCCGGTCCTGCACCGGTCATCAATGTGATACGTGAATCATGAGGACCCTTTCCACTGGCACCGACCAGTCGTCCAAATGCCCGTGCTTCCTCATAGTGAATACTTTTTTTCAACATAGCCGTAGCTCTTTTCAATGCAACTTGAAGTTGAGGAGAGTCAGGGGCCTGTTCCAAATTTTTTTCGGCTTCAGCATGTGCCTGTATGGCAACTTCAGGTTCTATGATACGTGCACTGCCAAATACAACAATCGTATGTTCGATATGATGCTCTCGCATCGCGACTTCTGCCTTGAGATAGTCCAGCTGTAATCTGACGCCTCTGGCCTCATCATGGTATAAAAAGCTTGCATTGGCTTTATTGGCTTTTGAATGTCGTAGCATCATTACTCCTTTATATCCCTATCTCTTCAGCATATTTAACAATGTGAGACTTTTTATTCATACGTTTTTTGATCTCTTGCTGGAAAATCTCCTGCTTATCTCTTTCTCCATGTATCAAAAACACCTTTCCAAGCTTTTTGAAGTTTTGCATCCATTCGATCAGTTCATTCTGATCAGCATGAGCTGAAAAACCGTTGATCGTATGAACCTGTGCCTTGATGATGATATCTTCATTATAGATATTGATCTTTCTCTCCCCGTCAACGATCTTTCTCCCCAGCGTACCTTTTGCCTGGTAGCCTACAAATACCAATGCATTTTTTTCATTCCACAACCGGTGTTTGAAGTGCTGAAGGATACGGCCGCCGTTACACATTCCTGCCCCTGCAATGATGATACAGCCCGACTCCTCTTCATTGATCATCATGGATTCTTTGACATTGAGGGTGTAGTTAAGATAAGGAAAGTCAAATATCGTGCCGTCACGCTCTAACAATTCGTTACAGCACTGACTAAGCTCTTCAGGATACTTTTTGTATATCTCAGTCGCACGTATCGCCATGGGTGAGTCAAGATAGATCTTGCATACAGGGAGTTCACCTTTATCATACATCTTTTTAAGCATACATAGAATATCCTGCGTACGATCTATAGCAAAGGAAGGGATAAGGACATTTCCATCATTATTGATCGTCTCTTTGATAACCGAACCAAGCTCTTCGTCAGTTTCATTGATACCTTTATGATTTCTGTCACCATAAGTGGATTCAATAAATAGTACATCAGCCTCATCAAGGATATCAGGTGCAGGTAAGACCAGATCATATTTATTACCAAGGTCTCCACTAAAGACTACAGTCTTTGGTACACCATCATCCTCAAAAGTGATCTGGATGACCGCAGAGCCTAAAATATGTCCGGCATTTTTGAAAGTTACATTGATTCCGTGACCTAGAGAAAACGGTTGATCATAGTTTGCATGTATTTTTGGTAATTGGAAGATCAGAGGTATATCATCTTTCATGTAAAGAGGTTTAGGTACGTTTTCTTCTTCTCCGATACGTTGTGCTTTTTTGTAAGCAGTTTTATAACTCTCTTCTTGAAGTTTTGCACTATCCATCAATACTATTTCAGCCAGGTCCAACGTAGGTTTAGTAGTAATGATGGTACCATTGAAGCCCTCTTTGATAAGTTTGGGAATACGCCCGACATGATCAAGGTGACCATGAGTAATCAACAGAAAATCTATCTCACTCGGATCAAATCCGAAAGGATTACGGTTGTCTTCTTCAACCAATCCCTGGAACATTCCGCAATCTATCAAGATATTGATACCGTTTTGCAGCTGTAACAAGTGACAGGAACCTGTTACTGTCTCTGCAGCTCCGAAGGATTGTACATAAGCCATGAGAACTCCTTTTCTACTTAACTTATTGTAGCTCAAATTGAAACTTGATGTCAAAGAAGATTGAATTTAATTTTTTTAGCGGTACAATAGTCAATTGGTGAAAGGATACACTATGTCAGAATATATCAAATGGTTTAATGAGCTGGGGATGGATGATGTAGATCTTGTAGGAGGCAAAAATGCTTCTTTAGGAGAGATGTATCGTCATCTTAGTGCAGAAGGGATACTTATACCTAACGGGTTTGCAGTGACTGCCAAAGCATATGAAGAGATACTTAGCTTCAACAATGCATGGGAAGAACTTGAAACTGAGTTAAAGAATCTAGACCCTGAGGATGTTGTATCTTTACAAACATGCGGACGAAAGTGCCGGGAGATCGTCTATGCTTGTCAACTCCCCGAAACGATAGAGCGTGAGATCAAAGAAGGTTTTGAAGCACTCAAGACTGAGTATGGTGATGAGATGAGTTTGGCTGTAAGAAGCTCTGCTACGGCTGAAGACTCACCTAATGCTTCTTTTGCCGGTCAGAATGAAACTTTTTTAAATATACGTACCTATGCAGAGCTGATTGAAAGTTATAAGAAGTGTCTGGCTTCTAATTTTACAGACCGTTCTATCCACTATAAGTTTGTTCATGGGTTTGACTATCTCAAAGTCTATCTAAGTGTAGTGATGATGAAAATGGTCCGCAGTGATATCGGTCAGAGCGGGGTAATGTTCTCTATCGACACAGAGAATGGGTTTGAAGATGTAGTATTCATCAATGCAAGCTACGGCCTTGGAGAAAATATCGTACAGGGTACTATCGAACCCGATAGCTTCTATGTGCATAAGCCTACTTTTGAGAAAGGCTGTAAAAGTGTCCTCAAACGGCGTAAAGGAACCAAAACACTGCGTATGGTGTTTAATGAGAGTAATGCAGAAGAGTTAATACGTAACGAGCCGACTACATCAGAAGAGCAGCATCGTTTTTGTATTACGGATGATGAGGTACTGCAGCTTGCTGAGTATGCGATAAAGGTGGAAAAACATTATACCAAGCAAGCAGGTATCAAACGTCCGATGGATATGGAATGGGCTAAAGACGGGATAGATGGGAGACTCTATATGGTACAGGCTCGCCCTGAGACGGTACATTCTAAAACGCAAGCCCATATATTGGAAACCTATAGACTTAAAGAAAAGGCAAAGTTGCTTATCGAAGGTCAAGCAGTCGGTAAAAAGATAGGAAGCGGACAGGTTCATAAGATGGATGACCTGAGAGCATTGGAGCATTTTAGAGAAGGTAATGTACTTGTTGCTAAAACGACCAGTCCTGATTGGGAACCGGTGATGAAGATCGCTTCAGCTATCATCACAGAAACAGGCGGACGTACCTGTCATGCTGCGATCGTTTCACGTGAGCTTGGTATCCCTGCAGTTGTAGGTGCCCAGAATGCGTTTGAACTTCTACAGGAGGGGGATGAGGTTACGGTAAGCTGTGCAGAAGGTGAGCGAGGGAAAGTCTATGAAGGATTGTTAGACTTTGAAGTAGTCAAAACAGACCTTAGGGATCTTCCTAAAACCAAGACTGAGATCATGATGAACCTAGGAAATCCGGAGATGGCATTTACTCTAGCTTCTCTCCCGGTAGAGGGGATAGGGCTTGCAAGAATGGAGTTTATTATCAATTCAGCGATCAAGGCACATCCGATGGCACTGCTTTATCCTGAAAGGACTGATGAGAAAACAAAAAGTGAGCTCAACCGGTTAACGATCGATTATGAGGATAACAAGACATTTTTTGTCAAAACACTCTCTGAGGGAGTAGCCACTATCGCTTCATCAGTTTATCCTAAACCTTGTGTCGTGCGTATGAGTGACTTCAAGTCCAACGAATATGCATCATTGATAGGAGGAGTGTTCTTTGAGCCAAGTGAAGAGAACCCAATGATAGGATTCCGTGGAGCCTCACGTTACAGCCACCCAGACTATGAAGAGGGCTTTGCAATGGAGTGTGCTGCAATGAAGCGGGTACGAGAAGAGATGGGCTTTGATAATGTGATTCTGATGATCCCGTTTTGCCGAAGGGTAGCTGAAGCCAAACAGGTAATAGAGACGATGGAGAAGTATGGTCTCAAAAGGGGTGAGAATGGACTCAAGGTCTATATGATGTGTGAACTGCCAAGTAATGTGATCAGCATTGATGCATTTAGTGAGTATTTTGACGGGTTTAGTATCGGAAGTAATGACCTGACACAGCTTACATTAGGAGTAGACCGAGACAGTGATATCGTGGCGTTTGATTATGATGAACGAGACAGCGGAGTCTTGAAACTGATAGAAATGGCTATTGAGGGAGCTAAACGTAACGGTAGACATAGCGGTATTTGCGGACAGGCACCATCAGATTATCCTGAGATTGCAGAATCCCTGGTAAAGATGGGAATTGACTCTATCAGTCTCAATCCCGATAGTGTTATGTCAACCATACAACTCGTCAGTCAGATCGAGGCTAAAGAGGATTAGCCTCTTTTAGCTTTTTTTCTTTTTACTTTTTTTGGTTTTTGTTTTTTCACCTTTAGCGATCTGCTCTTCTTCTTTATAATGTTTGATATTCTTTTTAACTTCTTGTTTCAACTCTTGTTTGAGTAAATTCTTCAGATTTTTTTTGAGATATTTATTCACTTTCTTTTTATCAATCATATTCCATCCTTTAATTGTATTAGGTATTTACCTGTATCAATCATAGGACAAATTAACTTTGACATGCATAAAAATGAAAAGGTTGATAGATGAATTTGATGAGATAAAGGATCATAAGAAAAAATTTAGATACAAAAAAGTTATTAAAATGATATAGATTTGTTATCAAAGTGCTTTACTATTCGCCTGCCACAAATTAAAACAAGGAGAATATTGTGAAAACATGGATAAGTCTTGCTGCTGCAACAGCATTGATGGGGATATTGACAGGATGCAATAGTAATGATAATAATACAGCAAGCACTGCTGGAGCAAGCATCGCAGTAGAAAGCTTTAGCGAAGTTTCTGCACCTGTAACTGATGCTGATAAAATGGCAATCAAAACTTCTGACAGTGTAACTTACGCAAAAGGTGAAACTGATGATCTTTTCTATACTCAGCTTATGAAAGCAAGAGATATTAACAACGGAGAAACTTTTGGTCTGATTAAAGACTACACTGATCAACCAATTAATTATACGGATGGTTCACCGTACATCTGTGACGGAGCTAACGGTAATGCACGAGGTTCAGGACTTGATCACTCTTCGATCCTTCAAATGGATGGAAGAATCTTTATGGTTGCTCAGTTTGAATGTGCAGTAGGAGCGATGTATGGTTTTGAACTTGAACAGGACAGTACGACAGGTGAGCTTAGTGTTAAAGAAAACTCAATGCAATATATCAGCCAAAAAGATGATTTCGGCGGTTGGGTGCACTGTGCTGGTATGACAACACCATGGAACTCTCATCTCGGATCAGAAGAGTATGAGCCTAATGCACGTTCACTTACTATGGACCCGGTAACAAAACTTACAGGCGATAAGAATTTTGATGAAGTAACGAAATACTACTGGAAAGATGAGAACAATGCCAATGAAATGCATAATAACAACCCTTACTACTATGGATATATCCCGGAAGTTAAAGTAGACGCCAGCAATGCAAAACCAACATATACTTATACGAAACACTTCTCTATGGGTAGAGCAGCTTGGGAAATGGGTTATGTAATGCCGGATGAAAAGACAGTATATCTTTCTGATGACGGTACAAATGTAGGTTTCTATATGTATATTGCAGACAAAGCACAGGACCTAAGTGCAGGTACACTTTATGCTGCGAAATGGAATCAGACTGCTAATACTTCAAAAGGTGGTGAAGCAAATATCACTTGGATAAAACTTGGAAATGCAACGGATGCAGAGATTAAGGCTATTGTCTCAACTCAACCGAAGTTTAGTGATATCTTTAATACATCGGACTATAACACTACAGCTAACCCGGAAACAGGATGTGCTGCAGGATTTACTCATACTTTTACTGCAGCCGGTGATGAGTGTCTGAATGTTGTTGCAGGACAGGAGAAGGCTGCTGCTTTCATGGAGACAAGAAGATATGCTGCATTGCTAGGTGCTACGACTGAATTTAGAAAAGAAGAAGGTATTACGTTCAATCCTGATGATAATAAGCTTTATGTTGCGATGAGTCAGGTATCTAAAGGCATGAGTGACACTAAGGGTGATGTTCAGCTTTCACAAAACAGTTGTGGTGCGGTATATGCATTGGATGTACACGGTTCTGTAAACGATACAACAGGTAATGCGATCAACAGTTCTATGGTTGTAGTGAACATGACAGGTATCATTGCCGGTACTCCTAAGACCTATGATGCATCATCACCGTATGTTGCCTATACTTGTGATGTAGATGGAATCTCAAATCCGGATAACGTTACATACCTTCAAGGTTCTAACATCCTGGCGATCGGTGAGGATACTGATGGGCATCCAAACGACTTTGTATGGGCGATGAATACACAAACAGGTGAATTGACTAGAATCGTATCTACACCTTATGGTTCTGAAACGACTTCTCCTTACTGGTATAAAGATATTAACGGATTTGGGTATATGACGCTTACGACTCAGCACCCGTTCGGTGAAACAGATGTAGCAGATCCTGATTATGCACTCTCAACGGACATCACTGCTGAAAAAGATTCATCTATCGGTGTTGTCGGACCGTTTGACTTTATCGAAGGTGACGGTAAAGGACTTAGATAATCAGTTCGATTGTCTCAAAAAAGGGGAACCCCCCCCTTTTTTGTCCTCTATTGCATAAAAAATATCTTTTTCATATTTCTCAAATAGGTATTCTCTATACAATAAGGATTTACACGATGAATAATCACAATGTATTTTTAGGCATCTCAATCACCGTAGTGACTGCTTTAGGAGTTTATTTGGCAGGCTGCAGCAGTACTGATATGAGTGTTTATGATGAGGGGCAATCCGAACAGAACCTCTCCCATGTAGATGAAAACGGTATTAATTTTGAAGTAACCGTATCATTGAACAATAAAGCAGCCTATGTGACCTCTCAGTGTTATACCAAAACAATTGACAACAATGGTAATATCCATAATCCGTGCTTTACCTGCCATATCAATTCCAAAGAACCAAACTATGTAAATGACTCGGAACTTCATCTTAATAATGATTTTGGAGAATATACCCGAATTAACCGATTCACGAACCTGTTTGAAGATAGAACGGATGCGGTAGCCGCTATAAGTGATGAAGAGATACTGGATTATGTCAAAGAAGATAATTATAAAGATGCAAACGGCAATCTTAAACTCGCTCAAAGACTAAACAATGTTCCGAGTGTTTGGGATGTGAATGAAAACGGGAAGTGGGATGGATATATACCGGATTGTTATTTTAACTTTGACAATGAAGGCTTTGATAAAGATAAGAGCGGAAACTACACTGGATGGAGAGCTTTTGGGTATTATCCGATCCTAGGTACATTCTGGCCTACCAACGGTTCCACAGATGATGTCTTGATTCGGCTACCCAGAGTATTCCGTGAAAATGAAGCGGGAGTTTTTGATCTTACGGTCTATAAGATCAACCTTGCAATTGTTGAGGCATTGATTAAAGAAAAAGATATCAACCTTGAAACAGAAGTGGATGAAAGCAGTTACGGGGTAGATCTGGATCAAGATGGAAAGCTTGGTATGGCTGATACGATAGTCTTTCAGTGGATCGCTCCTACCTATAACAGTGCAACAGGAAAGATCGAAAACTTTTCAATGAGCTATGTAGGAAGGGCAAAGTCGCTGCTAACATCAAATGAGTATCTTATCGCTCCCGGTCTTTATCCAAAAAAGACTGAGTTTTTGCACTCTGTACGATATATTGATATTGATGAATCCAATACTTCCGTCAAAATGGCTAAAAGAATGAAAGAACTTCGTTACGGTGTAAAAGTGAACTGGAATACCTATCCTCAGCTTTCAAATGCAACGGATGCAGAGATCAAAGAGAAAGATGCGTTTCCAAACAGACTTAGAACGATCATTGGTAACACTGAACAGGGACTTCAAACTAGTTTAGGTTGGGTATATCAGGGATTTATCGAAGATGCTCAAGGCGAACTGAGACCGCAAAACTATGAGGAGACCCAGTACTGTATCGGGTGTCACAGCGGTATAGGAGCGATAAAAGACAGTACGTTTGTTTTTGGTCGAAAGTTTGAGTATAAGCATTTCCGAAATGGATGGTACCATTGGAGCCAGGATCCAAATGGATTCAAAGGCATCACTGAGCCGCTGACCAAAGATGGAAGAGAAGAGTATCAGCTCTATCTTGCTCTCAATCATGCAGGTGATGAGTTTAGGGCAAATGATGAGGTACTAGAGAAGTTCTTTGATCAAAATGGAACACTTAAGGAGGAAGAAGCAGCAAAGATAAGCGAGGATATCTCTTATCTCATCTATCCATCGGCAAAGAGGGCATTGGAGCTGAATAAAGCCTATAAAGTGATCGTAGATGAACAGAGCTATATCTACGGAAGAGATGCTCATGTCAAGCCACTGAGCAATGTACACCAAAGTGTAGAGATCGGTCAGCCTACAGGGATAGAGAAAGTAGAGTTTTAATTTTAAAATAGTTGATGAGGTTAGGAGATGAGTAAATCAATTATCTCAATTAGTAATTTCAATAGTCATATTAAGCTTCATTTTTTTTGATATAAAGTATCATTAACGTTCATTTTAATTAAAGGGGAAGAAATGGATTACAAAAAGCTACTTTTTATCACAACTTCAGCACTACTAATGACAGGCTGTGTATCAACATCTGCACCAACAACGCATAATGAATTTATGAAAGAAGTCGATCAGGCAACCGGGTTTACTAAGGCTACTCTACATAAAACCAATACAGATGTCAATGTCAATTATGCTACAGCACTATCAAATATTAGAAAACAAGTGCGTTATTGTATTCCTGATAAATCAGTAGAGTATGGTGTCGTAGGTAGTATGATGCCTAATACAACGGTAACAACCTATAAGACATCAGTAAATCGTGTCTCATCTAGAAAAACACAAGTAACATTTAGAGCACATGATTCCAATATGCTTATGCAGCCTGATGACGGATTCATCATTTTTGCAGCAGATATCACAAAAGTCGGAGCGCATAAAACACATATCAAAGCGGCATCCGGATTTACAGTAAAAAATCTACATGAAGCGATCATAGGATGGAGTAAAGGTAGTAAATCATGTTATGGGATTGCAGGGAAGTCTTAACTATCAATAATGTTAGTATGGTTGAATAACCTTCTTGATATATATTTAAATGAGTAAAAAATAAAACAATCTTCCAACCAGCGTATGGTTGGAAATATGAAAAGCATCAAGCGAGGCTTTGAAGAGTATTGTTCAAAAACAATCCAAGAACGATCACTAGACTGATACCGGCAGGCTTACTATAAAGCCTGTTGGCTGCAATAAAGACAAGCATAAGCGTTGCCACTACCATCGTAGAGATATCAAAGATATAACTTCCCATTGCAAAATCCATTGGTTTTACCATTGCAGCTGCACCAAGGACTACACTTGTATTGGCAAGGTTGGATCCAATGATATTTCCAATAGCCATCTCTACTTTATTTTTCATCGCTGCAGAAACTGATACGACAAGTTCCGGAAGTGAAGTACCAAATGAGATCATGATGATACCGATTACCCATTCGCTGACACCAAATCCTCTTGCGATGCCAGAAGCACTGTCTACAGCAAAGTTTGCACCTCCTACAACCAGTATAAACCCTATGAGAATCCATGTGATAGAGGAAAACCAGCTAAATTCTTCTCTTGCAAGTTCATCAACTTCTTCAGTTCCCAGGCCTTTTGCATCTTTGAGAAGGAACATCACATAAGCGATCATCAGCAGTAAAAGCAGTGCAGCATCAAATCGTGAGATGATACCATCTATAGCCATGAGCAGAAACATCATGATCGGCATTAGTGCCCAGATACTGTCTTTTGCAAAGAAGTCACGATCCGGGTTCAGTTCTTTTACGATCAGGAATATTATGGCAAGAACCAGTGTGATATTAAGTATATTACTACCTATGACGTTTGAAATGGCGATTTCAGGGTGGTTGTTGGCACTGGCAGCCATACTGGCTGCCATCTCTGGAAGACTTGTCCCTAATGCGACCAACGTTGCACCGATCACAAATTCTGAGATATTGAGATGCAGTGCAATCTTTTCACTCTGTTCGACGATCTTGTCAGCACCCCATATCAGTGCACCCATCGCGATAATAAATATCAAAAATTCCACAGTTGTTGTCCTTTTTTATGCTGATTTAGAAAGGAGCAAAGCCCATTTCCATGCATTCTCCTAAGCGGATTGCTCTTACGAAACTAGTTTCGTTTATTCTATTGTAGTTCTTACAATCAAACTTTTTGGCAGTGCAAACTGTTCAATGAGTGCTTCTTCTTTTGCACGCATTTCACCGTTGTCTATCTCATGGTCATAGCCTAGCAGGTGCAGTAAACCGTGGATAAATAGCAGAGCAAGTTCATCATCAGGTTTATGCCCGAATTCTACAGCCTTCTCTATGACATAAGGTTCAGAGATCACGATGGAACCCAAAGGCATACCCGGTATCACCTGCTCTATAGGAAAGCTTAGAACATCTGTCGGTTTATCTTTATCCCTATATTGTGCGTTAAGCTCTCTGATTGTCTCATTATCGGTGATGATTAGTTCTATGGGAGCATTAGTGAGTTCTGAAGCGATCTTCTCCAGTGCATCTATATCCACACCCAGTTCTGTTTGATTGTCTAGTTCTATCATGCTCGAAGTTTACCCAAATATTGGTAAAATACTTGCATATTTAGGCAGAAGGAATGATATGAACGTCACCCCCAAAGCAGTATGTATTATCTCAGGCGGTATGGATAGTGCATTGAGCGCAAAGATCGCCAAAGATGAAGGCTATGAGATCATCGCATTACACTTTAATTATGGACAACGTACTCAGAAAAAAGAGTTGGAGTCATTTAGAAAGATCACCAAGACACTTGATGCTATAGAGTCTTACGAGATCGATCTGGATTTTTTTGAGCAGATAGGTGCTTCGGCGCTCACTGATAAAAGTATTGAAGTGCCGACAGGAGGAATTGAAGAGGGTGTACCGGTTACCTATGTCCCGTTTAGAAACGGTATTTTTCTCTCCATTGCCACGGCTATAGCCGAAAAGCATGGTGCCCAGGCACTTTATATCGGCGTGGTCGAAGAGGATAGTTCAGGATATCCTGACTGTCGTGAAAACTATATCAAACAGATGGAACGTGCGATCAATCTTGGTACAAAAGATGAAACGAACCTGGAGATCAAGATGCCTTTGGTGGCAATGAGTAAGGCAGAGATCGTAGCCGAGGCACTCAAACGTAATGTTCCGTTACAGTTTACATGGAGTTGTTATAAAAATGAAGACGTGGCATGTGGTGTATGTGACAGTTGCAGACTGAGATTGAAAGGATTTACAAAGGCCGGGGTCAAAGACCCGATTGAATATGCCGATTCACTTACTGCTGAAGATTGAGCCCTTCAGCGATAAACTCAAATTCATATTGATGATCAGGATATTGTTTTAGCCCTTCTACTATGAACTCTTTTTTTGTGATATCTCTGTTCCATAGTTTGTAGCTCAAGTCTTTAAACCATGCTTTGTTTTTTGCCGTATCCAGTGCGATTCTTTGATACTGAGGATCACTTTTTGTACTTAACGCAAGATTTTTCATCGTAGTATTGTAAATTTCCACTTTTTGGGATTCAGACGCATGATAAAGAGGCTTTGGAGGTGTGACATTTGTACTCACACTGCATCCTGTTAACAGATATCCGCATAAGACGGCAAAGAGTAAGTGCTGCTTCATATATCAACTCCTGTAGATTTTTTAACCGATTAACTTCTCAAGTATAACATAGTGTGTGTTATACTCCTCCAAACAGATTGAAAAATAAAGGAAATGGATGGTGACTCCTGCACACTCCCTTGAAGCGAAGATTGCTAAACAATTAGTTGAAGATATTCAAAGCTATTTTGTGAGAAAGTTAGATGACCTTAGTCATACATTCGGCCGGGACATCGGTTGTGAAGCAGTAGAGTGGCTTAGAGATGAAGGTAGACACGGCGGCGGTGTACGTTATGAAACAAGAGATGAACTGGTCTTTAACAGAGGTTCGGTCAATATCTCTCAAGTGCACTACGATGATGATGAGACAAAGAAGCTTGGTTCCGCTACCGCGATCTCTACGATCATCCATCCTCAAAACCCTCATGCTCCTTCTATGCATATGCATATCTCATGGACACAGATGAAAGAGGGAAAAGGATACTGGCGTATCATGGCTGATCTCAACCCTTCTTTAGTTGATCGTGTTGCACAAAGAGAGTTTGATATGATGCTGGATAAGGTTTCCGGTGAATATTATGAGGAGGGTACAGCTCAAGGAGATAAGTATTTTGATATCCCTGTGCTTGGAAGAACAAGAGGGGTCAGCCACTTCTATCTGGAAAACTTCAATACCGGCCACTTTGATCAGGATCTGGCATTCGCGAAAACTTTTGGAGAGAATGTGATCGATACCTATATCGGTATAGTGCTTCAGACATTGGGTTATTATAGAACATTTGATGCTGAAGATAAGGCACAGCAGCTTCAATATCATACACTTTATCTGTTCCAGGTACTTACAATGGACCGTGGTACCACAGCAGGTTTGTTGATCCATGATCAAAATGATGTCGGTATCATGGGCTCGATCCCTTCTCATGTAGATAAAGAGCTGCTTCAAAGCTGGGTAAGTAAAATGCCAAAGCCGCAAGATGAATTATTAGAGGCAATTATCGATGTTTTACCGGATGAATCACCATCTCCGGTAACTATAGAGATTAAACAAAAACTGGCGAATGTAGTGAGAGTGCACTACAAAAAATATCCCGAAGCACTGGATATGCAGGCAAGCGGTAACTCCACACCGCCAACGGTGGATAATCATAAATAAAGATTTTATGAAACTTGTACTACTGCCGGGACTTGATGGAACTGGGGAATTATTTACACCTTTGATAAATCAACTAGACAGTAGTATCGAAACGCAAATAATTACTTATGATCTGAATACAAAACAGACTTATGATGAATTAACTCAATATGTTCTTTCTCATCTTCCAAAAGAAGAATTTGTTTTATTGGCAGAATCATTTTCGGGTCCTATTGCATATCAAGTTGCCAGTATCAGACCTAAAGAACTTAAATCATTGATTATTGTTGCTTCATTTCTAGAAAGACCTAAACCTTCCTTGCTAAAATTATTGACATTAATACCCTCAAAACTATTAACATTACCTCTTCCAACTTTTATAATTAGATTTTTCTTTCTGGGCTTTATTGTAAAAAGTGAAATAATAGTGTTATTTAAAATGAGTATTAAGAAAGTATCATCTGGAGTAATTCATTTTAGATTAAAAGAACTTTTAAAACTTCGTTTTGAAGATTGTTATAAAAAAATTCATATACCAACAATCTATATTCAGGCAACCAATGATAAGTTAGTATCTTCCAATGCGTTTAATGATTGGGAAGTGGTTTCAAAAAATATTCAATTATTCCAAGTTCAAGGTGAACATTTTATTTTACAATCAAATCCTGTCAAATGTGCAGAAATTATACGGCAGGTAATGCATGCTGCAACTAACGATAAATAAACTTCCCTTTTACTCTATCTTTCTTTACCTTTGTATAATTTCCAAATACCCCGTTCATCGCGATATAAACACCATCATTATCCTGTCTCTGCAGGTAACCGATAGCTGAAGCCATGTTTGCAGCCGCTTCAGTAGGATCGATAGAATAGGGTACCATTGCACCGGTGAGGACGATACGTTTTTCTATTTCTGCATCAGCAAGGTACTCCGCCGTGAGCTCCATGGTGTCCGTACCGTGTATGACGATGAAATCATCATAGTCACTCATATTGATCGTAGCCAGCAGCTCCATCCTATCTTGGGTTGTCATATCGAGACTGTCTTTCCCGATAATATTAAGGACTTCAAACTCACAAAGCCATTTTTTCAATATCGTATCAACTATGCTGCTGTCCTGGATTACATCTAAGGTACCATCGATAGGGTTATATTGTTTATTAAATGTCCCGCCGGTGTTGATTATCAATAATTTTTTCATTTCTTTCTAACTTTCATCATGCTATTTATCCGGCATTTTACTCCAAGTATGATAAAATACGACAATTTTTTAACTCGGAGATTTAGTATGGTAATGAAAGGTAAAAAAGGTGTCGTTCTAGGCATCGCAAACAAAAAGTCTATCGCGTACGGTATTGCTAAAGCGTGTCAAGAGCAGGGTGCAGAGATGGCGATCACTTATCTTAATGAAAGATTTGAGCAAAAGCTTGCTCCAATAGCTAATGAGCTTGGTTGTAATGGAAAACTTTATCCGTGTGATGTAAGTAAACCTGAAGAGATCGTTGCTCTGAGAGAGACTTTGGAAAAAGATTTCGGTAAGATCGATTTTATCGTACACTCTATTGCATTTGCTCCAAAAGAAGGACTAAGCGGACGTTTCTATGATATTTCAAAAGAGGCATTTGATATTGCGATGGATATTTCTGTTTATTCACTTATCGAGATCGTAAGAGAATTAAAGCCAATCCTTTCAGAGAATTCATCTGTATTGACACTTAGCTACTATGGCGGTGTGAAGTACATCCCTAACTATAATCTTATGGGTGTTGCAAAAGCAGCCCTTGAAATGACGACAAAATATCTTGCTGAAGATCTAGGAAAAGACGGTATCAGAGTTAATGCGATCTCTGCAGGACCGATCAAAACATTGGCAGCAGCTGGGATCGGTGACTTTAGTTTCATGCTTAAATGGAATCAGGCCCATGCACCGCTTAAACAAAACGTAACGATCGAGCAGGTAGGAAACTCTGGTATGTATATGCTCTCTGATTTAAGTTCAGGTGTGACAGGTGAGATTCACTATGTAGATGCCGGATTTAACATCATGGGAATGCCTGCAGTAGAATTCAGTGATGAAGGTAAACCAAAGATAGCTTGGGACGGAAACGCTTAATTGAAAGATTCTCAAGAATATTTGGCTAAAAAAGCCTTTTTTGACAAAGTGCTGACCATCTACGGACGTAATGCCGTGATGGAAGCACTTGAAGATGATTCTATCACTATCCATAAACTTCATTTATCCAAATCCAATCAACCAAATGAGCAGCTTCAGAGAATGACGAGTCTTGCTGAAAGCAGATGTATTGAGATTAGATATCATGACAAAGCTTCATTGTCCCGTATCTCCAAAAATGCAAAACAGGATCAAGGTGTAGCACTTGATATCGTTTTGGAACATTTCGGTGATGAAGAGAACTTTTTGCAAACACACCAAAGCTATCGAGTTATTGCCTTGGATGGAGTGACAAATCCGCAAAATCTCGGAATGATCATACGCTCTTGTGCAGCTGGGAACATCGATGCGATACTCCTTCCGACCAAAGGTGCTGCACAGATATCTCCACTTGTGATCAAGGCCAGTGTAGGTACACTCTTTAAAATGCCGATCATAAAAACAAGTAATCTTGCGAAAACACTACAAAATTTTCAAACTAACGGGGCCAAGGTATATACACTATCATCATATGCCAAAGAGAATTATAAAAGTATGCAGTATACAGATAGAACGATCTTTGTATTGGGTAATGAGAGTGAAGGGGTGAGCGAGGCAGTAGAGAACCTTAGTGATGAAAGTATCATTATACCGATGCAAAGAGGCGTAGAATCATTAAACGTTGCCGTAACTGCATCCTTATTAGCTTTTTTATAAATTTTTTCTTTCTTAATTTCATAAAATATCTTTTCTATTTTACTCTATCAAAAAGAATAGAATAGATTTTTTATTCATATAAATAACTTTTTCTAATTTTTAACACTAAATTAACACTAATTTGAAAAAATAATAAATATTTATAAGAGGAGACATAAATGAATAAAAAACTATTAGGATCAGTGGCCCTATCTGGGCTTTTGCTTTTTGGAATGAATGGATGTGATAGTAGTAATGCCACTTTACTAGATGAGTCACAGGCGATTCCTTCGGATATCATTACCCCATACACAAGAGTAGCCGTTATACCGGATGCGACATGGGACAATGTTCCTTCAATTGCTGAAAAGATCGCACAGTATGTAGTATTTACGGATGAAAAAACTGAATTGGGACTACCTTCAAACTGGGTAATTGCCGGTGCTAACGGCGGGCTAGATGGTTTGAGTGGTCCTGAAACTTGGGAAACTACTGATCTTTTGCCAATCCCTGTAGGAACCAATAAAGCCAGAGTGATAGAATTTTGTAATAAAGCTTATGCAACACAGGCGATAGGTACCGGACGTTTTCATGGCTCGGCACTTCCGTGTGAAGTATCTGTATACAGTGATGGTACGAATGTATATGTAGATATGCTGGATGCCGAAGCTATCTTCAATATCTTTTTTGCCGATGCAAAAAACAATTTTACGGTTGAAGAGAATGAAGCATTTGCACAAATGGCTTCAAGTGTGAAGAATGAACTTCGTGTAATGATCAATGCAGGGCTTGAAGATAATAATGGCAAGAGCGGTTCAGCTTCTGTAGCATATACTGCATCTTATGATGAACTCGGACCGCAATTTACACAAGAGAAAATAGATAATGATATTGCTTTACGTACACCATATGTCGTATATAAATACAAACGTGTAGAAGGCGGTGCTTTTACCAAAGGCGTGGATGATAAGGCCCTAGCTAAATCAATCATCGCTGCACTGGGTACTGATATCAGTACAGCAGATAAGAATACAGGTTTAGAGGGGCTTTCTTATGCTTCAGCATGGCGTTCAGGAAGACCTGAACCTATTGCTATCCCTAATGTTCAAGTTGTAGAAGCATGTTCACCTAAATATGCCAAAAAAGCTACGGCTTTAGGTAGTGAATATATCACTGCATTACCTTGTGAGTTTACAGTTTATGTAGATGAAACGGATGAAACAAACCAAACAATGGCGATCAGTTTCTTGAACCCGAATTTTATGTTCGGTACTATGTTTGAAGGTGCTGTGGAAAATGCATATATAGGTGGTCAACTGACTAAATCAGATGTGATTGGGTATAGCTCGCTTGCAGATGTAGTTTTTGCTGATCTTCGTATGATTGTTGATTATGCTGTTCAAGATAGAGTAAGTGCTGAGGCACAACATAATTTAAATTTGGTAATTACAGAATAACTTTTCCAATCTGTATAATGCTTACCTCATTCATTAAAAATTATTAGTACTCTCACTTTCATGTCGTATCATTTGATACGACATGATATGCTTGTGTTAGTTACAGTCGACACACAGTCCACAGGTTGCTGAACCTGTATCACTGGTACTGTTTGTTTCATTTGAATCTTTTGCTACTTTATATTCACCTGTTGCCGTCACTGTATCAGAATAACTGTTGGCACATGGATTGCCTGAAGCAACAGCAGGTGCTGATGGGTAATAGCTTCCAGTGTACGGTGCACAGTTAGGACGTCCTTGAGGGTCATTCAGAGGATAAAGATCTTCCTCGATATAATGGGTCAATCCACTCTGATCATCTGTAACTTCAACATTGACAAGCTTGCTGGCATTTGCGTCATTGGCATCACTGATATTACATACCTGACCGCTATAGTTAAGTTTGACTGCGGTAACACTACCGACTGATTCCAGTGTCTGGTTACAGTCTTTTGTAACGTCAATGGTAGGGCTCAACTGTACCGGAGCACACGTATCACTTGCATGTACTGGTGCCATCTCATAAGTACCTATATATCCTATCGCATAGATCGTATTTTCCGGAGGGTTCAAATAAGAATCAGTGACGGTATAATTACCTTCATATGTGCCACCTGAACTTAAAGGCTGACCGATAAACCAGCTAATATCATCTGTATCATCAGCCGGTGTACCTTGATCATCAATTAACTTAACATCAGTGAGAGCACCAAATCCTTTGTTTTCAACCGTGTAGGTGTAGTTATGATCCAAGGTGTCATAATCGACTCTACTTAGCGTAGATGAAAGACATTCTTTACTTACTTCAAGCTTACAGGTATTCAAGTCGCCCAGTGCAAAGTCTTTGAGTTGGGCATCATATTTATGAGAAGATCGTGTCTCCATCAAAAAGCTGCTGAAACATGGCATTTGTTCACCTTGAAATACCCAGCTGAGATTGATACCACCCTCAAAGAAACTGTTTTCAGGATAGGTGTGCTCTGGATAGCCATCAACAAGTGATTTAGGGGTATAGGTAGTCCAAGCCGGTGTAGGTGAAGCATTGGATGTTGCATAATAGTAGTTCGGAGCTGCTCCACCCACCCCCTCAGCTTTTAATCTGAGATTTTTTGGTTCACTGGGATCCCATTCATAGATTTTGACATGTGCATTAGCCCCACCATTCACAAACTCTGCAAGCATTAGAATGTCACCTAGTCTATGTTCACCGCTGAAGGTTCCGTCATTGTTCATACTGACATGTTCCTGGAAGAACCAAACACCCATCTGTGCATCACCGTCATTGGAATAGCGGTCACCATGAAGATAGACGATGAGCTCCGGACCATCACCAATATCAATATTGTATGCTGCTGCTGCCATGTTGAGTATCTCGTTTTTATCAGGTACTGATCCTGATGTATGTCTCCATGCACTGACAGGACGAACATCTTTAGAACCACCTTGTGTAAAGATGGAGGTACCTTGCGGGTCATAGACGATCCCGTCAGTAGTACTAAAAGCACTAGAGTTCCCATCTTTTATGTCGCTCCAGTCGTCACCTGGAGCTGCACCATTTGCAATATTTCCATCAAGTTCAAAATGTGTATCACCAGGTGATGGCAGATACCATGCTTGTAATGGAGTCATACCACACACTGCCGCTAATGCTGCCATACTGTAAAATATTTTTTTTACTTTCATAGTATTCTCCTTTCTACAAAAGTTTTCAGTACTGTTTTTCAGTACACCTATTACTCAGTATAGATCAATAAATCTGAAGAAATAATAAAAATAAATTTATATCTTATTTAATATAAAAATTATATTTTTAAATATATATATCTTATACAACGATAATTAGGCATCTAAAGCATTTTTATATAAAATGAATAATTTTCTTTATATAGAAGATTTTGAAGAAGATAATAAATTGTATAGTATTTAAGGATAATAAAAAAGATAGAGGATAGGTTTTACGCCTTATCCTCTGATATTCAAGAAGTTTTTCGTACTGATATCATCCCAAGGCTTGTTCAGTGCAACAAAGTCATCATAACTCTTTAAAACACGTTTAAAATCCTCGCTCTGGGCACTTTGTTCTGCCAGTACATCACGTAGGGCAATTTTAGCTGCTTCCATCACTTCTTTCGGGAATGTTTTGATCTCTACATGCCCGGGAAGTTCTTGGAGTGCCTTGGCATTCTCATATCTGAACTCCTGAAGCATATTCCCCGTCATTTCTTCACTTGCAGCAGTAATGATCGCTTGATGTTCAGTGCTTAGTTTTTCCCATCTTGCTTTATTGAATGTTATTTCAAGGATCGATCCGGGTTCATGCCAGCCGGTGTAATAGTAAGGGGCTGCTTTGGCAAATCCCATCATACTGTCAAGAGCAGGTCCTACCCACTCGGTAGCATCGATCGTACCACGCTCCAGAGAGGTAAATATCTCTCCTGGAGCAAGCAGGACGGGGTTGACACCAAGGCGCTGCATCACTTCCCCGCCGAGTCCAGGAATACGCATTTTAAGGCCTTTAAGGTCTTCAAGTGAATTGATCTGCTTTTTAAACCAACCACCCATCTGTGGGCCGGTCGTACCGCCTATAAGCGGATAGAGATTGAATTTGCCGTAAAGTTCACGCCACAGATCATAACCTCCTCCAAATTTCATCCAGGTGATCATCTCTTCACTTGTCAATCCTAGCGGCATACCGCCGAAAATAGAGAAGGCAAGGTTTTTGCCTTTCCAATAGTAGACACCCGAGTGGAATGCATCGATCTGTGCAGCACTGGTCGCATCAAACACCTGCAGAGCAGGGACGAGGATATTTTTTGCAAAGACCTTTATCTCGAGACTGCCGCCGCTCATTTCCTCACATCGGGCTGCAAATTGATCCACACCTGTTCCCATGATAGGAAAGTGTGCCGGCCAGGAAGTTGCCAGTTTGAGTGTGACCTTTTTCCCTTTATTGATATTGACTGATTTATCATTTGCTGTCTCTTTCTCAGCTCTATGGCATCCTTGTAGTGCGATCGCTGTGGCACCGACAGCCGTAGCGGTGAGAAAATCCCGTCTTTTCATCTTGATTCTATCCTTAATTTAACTGGCTTAATAGTAACATAGCATACGTTTAAAAAGGATGAAAATGGACTGTCTTATCTGTAGTCATGATACAAAAACTTTTGTTGACGAAAAGAGTGCAATAGAGTATTACTATTGTCCTCATTGTCAATGTATCAGCAAGTCACAAGAACACTTTAAACCGATTTCTGAACAAAAGGAGCGTTATGACCTACATGAAAATGACCCTGAAGATGAAGGCTATCGGGCTTATTTCAGACGTTTTCTAGACTTCGTACTGCCACATGTAGGTAAACCTGAAACTGCACTTGATTTCGGCTGTGGAAGAAGTTCGCTTTTAGCAGATATGTTAAGTAATGAGGGAATCGAAACAGATTACTACGATCCTGTGTATCACCCGGAAAAATTGAATAATAGTAAAAAATATCAATTGATAGTATCCACCGAGGTTTTTGAGCATCTCCATAATCCCAAAGGAGTTTTTGCTCAACTCTTAGAGAAAATAGAAGAGGGTGGCTATCTGGCACTTCAGACACAGTTTCACCCTAATGATATTGAAGCATTTAAAAAGTGGTACTATCATCTTGATCCAACACATATTGTCTTTTTTACGCCTCAGACCTTTCGAATCTTATGCAATATATACGGGTGTGAGTTTGTAGGAGATAACGGAAAAAATATGGTGGTAATAAGAAAAAGGTAATATTTTATTTTATTCTGAGTACTCATTACCTATTTTCTTTTTTGCTATACTTAAGAGAAGAATCCTTGGGAGGAGTTAATGATGAAAAAGCCCCTGGACGTTTCAGCTTTATATCAAAGTTGCGACAGCTCACTATTTGTCTTTCATACTACAAATGAGCTTGAACCACTAGAACATCCTGTAGGTCAAGAGCGCGCACTGGATGCGATAGATTTTGGAACAAAGATTGCTCAGGATGGATATAATATTTTTGCTATGGGGCCTTCAGGCAGTGGTAAACATTCTGTTGTGATGAGCTACTTGGAACAAAAGGCCGGTAATGAGCCTGCTCCGAGTGACTGGTGTTATGTTAATAACTTCAAAGATCCGCGTTCCCCTATAGCTATCGAACTGCCTCCAGGGAAAGCATTGCCTTTTAGAGATAATATCGATGAGCTCATAGAACTTCTTAAGACAGTGCTGCCTGCTGTTTTCGAGAGCAGTGGTTACACTAATGAACGTGAAGCACTCAATCAAAAGTTTATGGATGAACAAACAGATATATTCAGACATTTGCAGGAAGAGGCTATCAAGCGTGATGTACAGATGAATATCTCATCATCCAGCCGAATCACCTTTGTACCTGTCATAGATGGAAAGGTTCTCTCCCCTGAAGAGTTTAAAGCGATCAAGGGTGAGAAAAAAGAAAAGATCGCCAATGATATGTCCGAATTTGAAGGTTTGGTGAAAGAGGCACTGCGTAAAATCACTGAGCTCAATAAAGTGCATCAAAAGGAACTGAACTCCTTGAATAAAAAGATCACTAAAGAGGCGGTACACTCGATCATAGATGAAGTACGTCAACGCTATGCTGAAAATGAGAAGATCAAAAACTACCTGAATGAGATGGAAAAAGACATCGTCAGACATGTACAGGATTTTTTAGTTAAGCCAGAGGAGATGGGACTGCCGTCTTTTATGATGGAGTTTTATACTTCTCCCTTTGAGCGTTACAAAGTCAATCTTTTTATATCTCATGAACAGGAAAACAATGCTCCTGTAATCTATGAAGATAATCCCGTTCATCAAAATCTCATTGGGCGTATCGAACATGCTTCTCATATGGGAGCGCTGGTAACGAATTTCAGTATGATTAAACCCGGTGCACTGCATAAGGCAAATGGTGGTTATTTGGTACTTGATGCCAGAAAGCTGCTGATGAAGCCTTTTGCATATGAAGAGCTCAAAAGGGTCCTTCGCGCCAAAGAACTTCGGATAGAATCACTCGCCAAGCAATATGCTTTTGTCAGTACAACTACACTGGAACCCGAACCGATACCGCTTGATATCAAGGTCGTACTGGTAGGTGAAAGATATCTTTATTATATTCTATACCATTACGATCCAGAGTTTAAAGAGCTGTTTAAAGTGACTGCGGACTTTGAAGATGAACTTCATAGAAATGAAGAAAATCATTTACTTTATGCCCGTATGATCGGGACGATTGCTAAAAGACATGATCTACTGGCTTTGACACCGCAGGCAACAGCAAGGGTGATCGAACAGTGCTCAAGAGACGTGTCGGATGCATATAAACTATCTACCCATCTGCATACTTTAGCTGATCTGCTTAAAGAGGCTGACTTCTGGGCACAAAAGAATACACATAAAGTAATAGAAGCTGAAGATATCGAACAAACACTTGCTGCACAGAAAGCCCGGGTAAACCGTGTACAGCTGAAGCTCTATGAGCAGATAGATGAGGGTATGATCATGATCGATGTGAGCGGCAGTAAAGTCGGGCAAATCAATGCATTGACTTTCATTTCACTTGGTGGACATGAGTTTGGTATCCCCTCAAGAATCTCTGCTACGACCCGTATCGGTAAAGGGGAGATCATTGATATCCAGCGTAAAGTAGAACTGGGAGGGCCTATCCACTCCAAAGGCGTAATGATACTGAGTGCATATCTGGGATCACGTTATGCTGCAGATCTGCCTCTAAGTATTGCAGCTTCGCTGGTATTTGAGCAAACCTACGGAAGAGTAGAAGGGGACAGCGCCTCATCAACTGAACTATATGCCTTGCTCTCATCGCTTTCAGGAATACCGATCAAGCAGAACATAGCTGTAACAGGATCTGTGAACCAGTTTGGTGAAGTCCAACCCGTAGGCGGGATCAACGAGAAGGTCGAAGGCTTTTTTGATATCTGTATGCATCATGACCCCAAAGCCTCTTATGGGGTTATCATCCCTGAGGCTAATGTCAAGCACTTGATGCTTAAAAATGAAGTGCTGGTGGCAGCAAAAGAAGGTAAATTTTCTATCTATGCAGTGAAGAACATTGATGAAGGAATTACAATCCTTACAGGTGTGAAGGCAGGTGAAATGGATGATAAAGGAGAGTATCCTGCGACATCGGTGAACGGAAAGGTCCTGACCCGTCTCAAAGAGCTTTCACAAAAGGCAAAAGAGTATGCACATGGTAAGAAAAAGTAAGTTACGAAATTAACTCCAAGAAGCAGACAAAATTCACGAAGCATAGTAATATTAAAAAATATATTTGCCTTTTATCTCTATGCACGATACTAGATCATAGAATAGTAAGACGTTATGGAGAGGGAGAGATATTAACAATATCGTCTGATAGCGCAGTGTTATTTGGTTTTGGTGTAGATTCAGCTTTAAAAACAACTTCCAGACCTTTTGTCAAAAGTGAATTGATAGGTTCTGAAGTAGTCCCCAAAATAAACAGTGTTGAAATGATTAAAAACAAAGTTGAAAATAGCTTTGAAGCATTTGAAATCATATCCCAGAAAACTAAAATACTTTTCATGACATAAAAATATGAGGATACGAAAACAATAAAATGGGGAATAGCTAAGGTAAATGCATAAACCATTAGTATGGCACCGCCGTAGTCACCTGTAAATGTCCAGTCTGATACGCTTCCAAGAAGAATGATCAAAAGAATATAAGCAGCGGTAGTAAAGTAACCCAGAATGACCTTTTTACAAAATTTATTTGAATTAAACTGAGTCATTTTAAACACAGGTCTGGATAATTTTGATTTTAATGATGTTCATATGAGGTTTCCCCTTCCTAATATGTGATGGGAATTATAACGTAAAAATTGAGGTATGCTATAATCATTTTCATGAACCTTGAAGAAAATATACAACAAGCCAGAAAACTATTAGCGAATGCGGATGCACTTTTTATCACAGCAGGTGCAGGGATGGGTGTAGACAGTGGATTACCTGATTTTCGTGGTGTAGAAGGGTTTTGGAATGCTTATCCGAAAGCCAGAGAGTTGAATCTTTATTTTGAAGAGATGGCAAATCCCAAATGGTTTGAATCTGATCCAAGACTGGCTTGGGCGTTTTATGGACATAGACTGCATCTATATCGTGATACCGTACCTCATAAGGGTTATACCCGATTACTGGAGCTGTCTTATACTAAAAAATATGGTTCATTTGTTTTCACTTCAAATGTAGATGGACAGTTCCAAAAAGCTGGTTTCATTGAAGAGCGAATTATGGAGTGTCATGGGTCTATCCACCATATGCAGTGTCTGGATGACTGCCGGCATGAAATTTGGAGCTCTGAAGGCACTACTGTAGAAGTAGGAGAAGGGTTTAAGGCCAGGGATCCTTTGCCAAACTGTCCCTATTGCGGAGGTATGGCCCGGCCTAATATCCTTATGTTTAGTGATTGGGGCTGGAACTATAGCCGTACTGATGCACAAAGAGACAGGCTGACCACATGGATAGGAAAATTGAGAGAGGAAGGTGCAACGCTTGCAATTATAGAGATGGGAGCCGGAACAGCGGTACCGACTGTACGAAATACCTCTGAACAGATCGCAAGAGAGTTTGATGTACCGTTGATACGAATCAATCCTAGAGAGAGCTTCGGTGCTGAAATCGAACTTCCTCTGGGAGCAGTTGAAGCGCTTGAAAAGATAATACCCTGATGCGTTGTTATACATGTTCTAAACTGAGTTTTCAGATCATCTGCAGCGAGTGTCAAGTAAAGCTTTTTAGACCACAGGTACATACACGTAAAATCGGTACATTGGATGTCATTAGTTTTTATCCCTATTCTACGATTGAATCACTGCTGCATACCAAACATAAAGCCGAGGGTTACCGTATCTATAAAAAGCTTGGAAAGATGACAATGGAGCCTTTCATCAAAGAATTCGCAGAATCATTGGATAAGGATGTTCATATTCTTGGGATAGATGAACATGTCGGCAGCGGTTATTCCCATATCGCACTTCTTACAAAAGAACTTCAGACAAAATATACCAAAGTGATGCACGGCAAGCTTTTAACTCAAAATAGAGTAAGCTATTCAGGCAGAGACCTGCAGTTCCGTCTGAACCATCCTCGAGAGTTTCGTTATGGAGGTAAAACAAACATCGATGTTATACTTATCGATGATACCATCACTACCGGTATCACTTTGCAAGAGGCACAGAGTGTGTTGATGCGGCACGGTGTCAATGTACTTTTTGCCCTTACATTGGCTGATGCCAAAGAGTGATATAATAGTGCCATGAATACATCTATCTACGAAATCTCACTGCTCGATCTGGTTTGGATGATGATCCCTGTCGGTATAGTGATCTTTATCTATATACGTTGGGTGAAAGACACTGTAACGCTCTTTCATGCACTTTTCAGGATGCTCATACAGCTTATTTTGATCGGTTATGCATTGACCTATATTTTCCAGGCAGATTCACCATATTTAGTAATATTAGTACTTTCCATTATGTTGATAGCAGCCAGTATAATCGCATTACGTCCTTTGAAAGTGAGAGATACAAGACTTTATCTCAATGTCTTTATCTCTATTATTATTGGGGGATTACTGACATTGATACTGGTGATCGCGGGTGTGATGAATCCAGAACCATGGTATGACCCGAAAGTAGTGATACCTTTAGCAGGTATGATCTTTGCCAATTCTATGAATGCCGTAAGTATCGCAGCGGAGCGTTTTGAGAGTGAAACAGGTAAAGAAATCGGCTATATCGAGGCTAGGGCAACTGCATACAAGGCTTCATTAATTCCTATTATCAATGCACTTTTTGCTGTGGGACTTGTTTCATTACCCGGGATGATGACAGGACAGATACTCTCCGGTGTCGATCCGTTAATTGCCGTTCGGTATCAAATGATGGTGATGTTGATGATATTGGGCTCTGCAGGTATATCTGTAGCCATCTATCTGGAACGTCTGAAAATAAATAGGACATATTAACTCCGATTTAATCACTGGTATGCTATAGTATTTGTATGAAAAAGCAGGATTTAAAAGAACTACTGGAACAGGCCGAAGGCAAAAAGATACTCTTTTTAGGTAAAGAGGGTACCTATACGAACCAAGAGGTGGACAGGTTTTTAAAAAAGTATAAAGTAACCAGGGTAAAAGCAATAGAAGAGGATGTGCTTGCTACTGTAGAACATCATAGTCTCAACCCTGTTGAAGAGATGATCTCAGAGGATGCTTATGAACGTAAGATTCCTGCTTATAGACTTGATGAGTTTGAACAGCTGTTATCAGAAGGGATCAATGATAATGAACTGCTTATGGCGATCAAGCTTTCAAACGATCAGGCGCGTGTACTGCGCATGATAGAAAATCCTGATATTAGTGATTCGCTCTTTGTAAAACTGCTCGAAATGTATGAGTGGCATGAAGAGGAAGAGGATAACAACGATGACCGTTCAGTTGTGATCGCTACGTTAACAAGATATATCGATATTACACCTGCAGAACGTGATCAACTCTACTCAACGCTTACTCTAAAACGTCTCGTGCGTGAAGCAACCGATCCTGACTTGTTGAATGCGTTGATCGGTTTTCCTAACTATGAGTTCAAACAAAAAGACAGAGGTAAAACTTCACTTTTTGAAGTGATTGCAACAAGCAAGTATATTAATGATGAAGTGATCAAGCGTCTACTCAGCTTGAGAAACCCTAGAGTAGATATGTATTTAGCTGCCAATCCTGTTGTACCCTTGGAACAGCTCAAAAAGTTTGCTACCAGAGAGGATAAATCTATCTATGAAGCATTGGCATCTAATGAAAGTATCGATGATACACTCTTTGAGCTGTTATTGGGTAAAAATGAGAATGTAGTAAAACTTTTGATGTGGTATCAGCCAATCAGTGCGGATCGTTATAGGATGATCACTGAGAAGATCACTGATCATGATCTTTTTGCAGAACTTGGAAAGAATCAGCATATAAACCATGAAGTCATTGATCAGCTTACACAGAGTGAGAACAATGCACTTCTTGAACAACTGGCAGAAAACAAGAGCGTAACTGCACCTAGTCTTAATGTGTTGTATGAAAAACAGGTAGCAAGTACTTTCTATCCATTGGCAGGTAATCCTAATTTACCGGCAGAAATCATAGAAAAGTTCTATACAGACTATCAGAATGATACCAGGATGATGCGTCAGATTGCTTCCAACCCAAATGCGTCTGAAAAGATGTTGCGTGAGCTTTATGAACGTGATGAACTGGAGATCAATAAAGGACTGGCAGCTAATCCGGCTACACCGATTGAGATACTTGATGTTCTCAAAATTGATACCAGACTGCGTAATGCTTTGACCCAAAATGAGGTCTTTATCGAACACCATAACACAACAAAGGTAGTGATATGAAATATCTGAGTCAAAGACGAAGCTTTTACGAGAAATCATTTAGTGATTTCCATGCATCACGTTTTAACGTTAGAAGTGAGAGGAATTTAAAAGGAGCTTTGCTTCTTTTGAAGGAGAATAATATATGAAATCATCCAATATTTCAAAAGTCGTCAGCAGTCTGATTGAGCGTAAACTTCCTGTATTTATCTGGGGAGCACCGGGGATAGGTAAGTCCTCTATCGTCAAACAGATCTCAGAAGCAAAGGATCTGGAGTTTTTAGACCTGCGTCTGAGTCTTCTTGACCCGACAGACCTTAAAGGGATACCGTTTTTTGATGCTGAACATCAAGAGGGTGTTTGGGCAAAGCCTAGCTTCCTTCCAAAAAATAAAGACTCAAAAGGGATACTCTTTTTAGATGAGATCAATACGGCACCGCCTGCTGTACAAGCATCAGCCTATCAGTTGATCCTTGATAGACGGGTAGGGGAGTATGAGTTGCCTGAAGGGTGGAGTATCGTTGCTGCCGGTAACCGTGAAAATGATAGGGGTGTTGTCTATAAAATGCCGGCTCCGCTTGCCAACCGTTTTGTTCACTTTGAGATGGAAGTTGATTTTGATGACTGGAAAGCTTGGGCATATAAGAAAGGTGTGGATGCATCGATCATAGCATATCTGGCTTATGACAAGTCTATGCTTTTTACGTTTGATCCTCAAACGAATGAGAAAAGCTTTGCGACGCCAAGGTCTTGGGAGTACGTTGACAATATCATCAAATCAGGTATTGAAAACGATTTGATATTAGATAGTATTAGCGGTGCAGTAGGGCGTGAAGCAGCTATCGGATATGTGTCCTTCAAAAAGGTGATGCAGGAGCTTCCGGATCTTTCAATGATATTAGATGGCTCACTGACCCAGTTAGAAGAAGATGGTCATAAAGTATTGATGGCACTCACAATCGGTTTGGTCAATGCACTGAGAGAGAACCAAAGTGACGAGGCGATCACCAATGTGTTGGATTTCTCTATGAATCTTCCAGGCGAGTTTGCTATCATGTTGGTTAAGGATATGCAGTTCAATGGACTGGATGTTGAAGGCTCAGATGCATGGAGTGACTGGGTAAGCAAGTATGCCTACCTGCTTGCGTAGCGTTTATTATAAAACGATAGAGTGAAGTGTATGCGACTAATCATTGCACCCGTTTGGTGCTACACCGTCTAGTGCATATTTTGTGACATATTCATAGATATCTTTCCAACGTTCACTCTTGATAGTTGTAACATCCAGTTTGGGACAGATAATTTGTGCCTCTTGTGGGAGCTTACCGGATTCATAGATTTCTTCCCATTCGCCCTGAGTATGGTTTCTCGCAAACTTTACACTGGTAAACCCGCATTTTTTATGAAACTTATTCTTATAGGTTTTTTTACCTAAAGCAACACTTGCTGTACCTTGTGTCGGAAACAAGCTGACTAAAAGAATCGAGATAGATATCGTAGAGATTGTTTTTTTCATATTAAGTCCTTTTGATAGAAAATTTTAATAATGTAAAGTCTAGGTTCAATCACAAAGGTGAAGATTTTTACAGTAATTTGTATAAATCTTCAGAAATAAGCCTCTGAATCAGTCAAGCCTCATGCTTAAATGTGCTATCAGGTTGCTTACTCAGTGAATGAGAACTTCTATTGTTTAGTAATGTGCTCCACAAAAGTTGCCATCACAACCGTGTACTTTTCCTGAATACTTTGAGTTGTCTATGAAAAATTTTAAGATATTTTTTCGATAGTATTTAAACCTTGTGCTTTTTATATTTGATAAAGCCTCAGGCTCTTTTTGATGTATTTTTAAAAGAGTTTGATCATCATCGAAATATTCTTCCCACTCATCTCCATCTTTTTCTTTTGCTAAATGAAAAGGTATACCGTGACACATTCCACAAAGTTTGGTAATCACCCTAAAAGACTTTACATCGTAGCTTTCGTTAGCAAAAAGAGTTGTTCCAAAAAAAAAGAGAAAAAGCATAAGGAATAGTGGTGATTTCATAGTATAGTACTCCTGGAGTTTAAAGGTTTGTGTTCGTATATGATGCTTATTGTAAACATTGATACTATTTGTATTGATTAGCACTAAATGGGCAATCCGTTTTCTCATTGTTGAGAAACATTGTAATAAAACCATTGATAGTATCGGTACGATCACAGTTCTGATTGCAAAAAAGCGCAACAGCATTAAAAACGTAAAGTTAAACTTTACGTTATGATATATTAAGCAATCTTAGAACTATTTTAAAACTTCGTTTTTGAGTGTAGAAAAATAGGCTTTATATGTTTGCCTGTTGAAGATATATGTTTTAGCATTAAATAGGGTTTCAAAGACAATTTTCCATAAGGTAGAGAAGTTTTTATCATTGCGTATGTCGCAGAGCCTTGCTTGCATCTGATGTTCAAGCAGGCTTAATGCTTTTGCATGGAATACGTACATTTTGAGAATTTCATACTCTATTCCTGCCTCTTGAAAGTAACTGATCAACTTCATGATCGATGCCTCTTTGTCTGTAAAGTCATTCGGATCCGTTGGTATGATGATCTCATCTGCAATCAACTGTTCCAAAAGAGTCTCTTCTACGCTAAAACGTTCCATAAACTCGGACTTTGTATAGTGTTTTGTATCAGATGGTATAGCACTAAGTGCATTCATAAGAGGTACGATCATGCTTGAGGAGGTGGAGAAGGAGAGGTCTTTATACTGCAGCATATCTTTAAGCTGTTCATTTGTACTTCCAAAATGCTCTTTCATATAGTTAATATATTGTAAAAGTTCCAGGTGTTTATCACTGTATCGATGTACATTTGATTTGAGTTTTTTTGCTTCGGGCAGCATGCCTTCTTTGATATAGTATAGAATGGTTGATTTAGGAACTCCGCTTTTGCTTACCAGTTCAGATATCTTATATTCCACGATTCACCTTTTTTTATGCATATATTAAGAATTATACCCTATAATTAAAAACGTTAAGTTTAACTTTACATTAAAGGATAATTATGGCACATATTACATTACCGGAATTTGAAGATATGACTCCCGCAATCCAGGAAAAAGCAAGACCGATTCTGGAGAAGACAGGACAACTTGGAGAAATTTTTAAACTTCTTGCAATTGATGAAAAAATATATTTTGCAACAGATGGGATGATTCAAAAGTATCTGCTTGATGAAACAACCCTGAGCTATGATATTAAAGAGGCGATTGCTTTACTCATATCCAAAGAGAATGGCTGTAAGATGTGCGTAGATGTACATAAAAACATTGCAAAAATGCTTGGGCTCTCAGAAATACAGATTGAAGAGATATTACAAGGTGTGGAATCTATGAATACAGATGATAAAGACAAAGCATTGCTTAATTTCTGTATCAAAGCATCTCATAAAGATAACTACAAGATCCTCAAAGATGAGATAGATGCACTAAAAGAAATGGGATGGAGTGACATACAGATTATTGAAGCTGTTGCAATCACCGGGTATTTTAACTATATCAATACTCTTTCAAATGTGTTTGGTCTCGGAGAATAAACATGAAGTTTTTTAGAGCATTGTTATTGTCGGCTGTGAGCATTATTGCCGTAGAGGCAAATGAGTACAAAGCAGTCTTTGACTGTAGTTCAGGTAACTCTGCATACATTAAAAGCCGAATGTGGCTGGTAGGTAAGACAATGGATATGATAGAAGAGGGAGGGAATACCACTTCAGTAGTACTGACACTGCATGGCAAATGTGTACCGATGGTATCTAAGACTTTTGATGAAGTTGTAGATGATAAAGATATCGCCAATACAAAAGAGGCACAAAAATGGCTTGTTGAGCTTGCTAAACGTAAAAATGTCAAAGTAATTGCTTGTTCAATGTCATTACAGTCTAATGACATTGATACAGATGATGTACTGCCTTTTGTGACGATCTCTGACAATAGTTTTGTAGAGACTATCAAGTATCAAAATGAAGGCTATGCGTTAATGACATTTAAATAGACTTTCTTCAAGTTTGATGTAAAGATCACTCCGGGTTAATAACCCGGAATATTAAGTTTGATGAGTTCAAATGAGTATATCTAGTATTTTTATCTACTTGTCTTCTAAAATGGCATAAGTTCCGGTAGCATATGCTACAAGCTTATCCTCGCACATAAGTTCTATAGTTACAAAAGATGTTGTTCTCCCTTGTCTTTTTACATCAGCTTTTGCGATAAGATAATTTCCTGTAGCAGGTTTGAGATAGTTTATCTTTATTTCCATTGTAACTGCAGTATAATCATTTTCAAGATTCGACATAGCTGCATACCAGCCAGTATTATCCATTAGTGTTGAGATTACTCCTCCATGGATAAACCCAAGGTGTTGAAGATGATGAGGCTTAGTATATAGTTCAACCTCGGCACTGCCTTTTTCAAAACTTTTCAGCCTCGCACCTGTATGTTCTAAAAATGGGAATTTAATATCTTTCAACTTTTTCTCCTAATCTAAAAATAATGCAAGGTTACCATATGGACATAGCAATTAAATAGCATTTCAAATAATGTTATAAAGTATGACAGACGGCAAATTTTACCAAGGATATTATTTTTTAAGTTTGAACTAATTAATATATAGTGTTTGTAAACATACATGATGGCTAATATCTAATGGATCATTACAGGTGAGGGGAAGAAAATGGCCAATTTGCATCAACTTATTTACGCACTTTCTACTGCATTGGACTTTGTTGGAATAGATGATAAACACCATGGCAAACGTGTAGCATATATGGCTCTTGAAACTGCCAAGGAACTAAAATATTCTGATAATGATTTAATTGATCTGTTCCACTTAGCACTTATACATGATTGTGGTGTTCCTTCATCCAGAATTGATGATACATCGGTCTTGACTTTCGATTGGGAAGGTGCTGAAGAGCATTGTATCAGGGGATATCAGATACTTAACGTTATACCAAATTTAAAACACTTGAGTGATATTGTTCTTTATCATCATACACATTACGATATGCTAACTCAATTTAATATAAATACGAGAACAGCAAAATTAGCAAACTTAATATTTTTAACAGATAGTATTGACACTTTAATCGTACAAGAGATGCAGGAAAAAGAGCAATCAATTATTACAATTGCAAATCAGATCAGAAGTGAAGTTAAGAATCTTAGTCAAACATTTTTTGATCCCGAACTCGTTGATGCGTTCTTGAAAGTTTCAACAAGAGAATCATTTTGGTTTACATTAGATAAAGAGAGTTTGCAGATTTATTTTGAAAACTATCTGCATCAGATTGGAGAGATGGACATTTCAATTGATGCGATTGCAGAAATTGTTCAACTATTTGCGATTTTTGTTGATTCAAGAAGTCCATATACTGCAGATCATTTGTATGATGTAGCAGAGCTTTCAAAATATATTGCTCAAAAAGCAGGATTAGATCCTGAAACATGTAATAAGATCAGAATTGCAGGACTACTTCATGATCTGGGGAAGTTGAAAGTTCCAGATGAGCTTATTGATAGAGAAACATCACTAAGCAACAATGATTTAAATATTATTAAACGTCACCCCTATGAAACACATCAACTCTTATCCAAAATTAATGGAATGGAAGATATTGCAAATTGGGCTGCACAACACCATGAAAATTTAAGAGGAACAGGTTATCCGTACCATTTAGTCAATGAGGATATTTCACTTCCTATAATGATCATATCAGTTGCTGATATTTTCCAAGCACTTGCACAGAACAGGCCATATAGAAACGGTATGAAAGCAAATCAAATATTGAAAATTCTAAACAAGAAAGTTAGACTGGGAGAACTTGACCGATCTATCGTAAGAATAGTAGAAGAGAATCTCCAAATATGTTGGAAACTATCTATCGTCAACTCTTCACATTAATCAGATCCTCTCTCAAAACATTATAGAAGTTTAGAATTCTTATACACGTGGATTACACATCTATGTAAGATAATGTAAATATTTTATAAGAAAATAAAATACAAATCTAGCCCCAAAGGAGGAATAGATTATGCGTACTTTTTATATTATTGTATCATTCTTGCTTTGTTCAATGTATAGTTATGGTGAGGAAACGATTGCAGAGAAGATTGCCCGTGCACAAAGTGCAGCGCCTGATAGTATTAGTAAGAATGCGACAATTATGGATATGGATGGTAAGGTTTTAAAAAAAGGTACAAATGGCTGGACATGTCTGCCAGGTACTTTACCTGGTGACAAAAAGCCTATGTGCAATGATGCTGTATGGGGAAAAATGATGAAAGCTGTTGCTTCCAAATCAGACTTTTCGACAGATCGTATCGGAATATCCTATATGCTTCAAGGTGATGCGATGGTAAGTAATTCAAATCCATATGCAACAGATCAAAAGAATGGTGATGTGTGGGTTCAAGAAGGACCGCATCTTATGATCATCGTACCAAAAGAAATGCTCAAAGGGATTACAGATGATCCATTCAACGGTGGACCTTATGTCATGTGGAAAGACACACCTTACGCACACATTATGGTACCAGTTACAGTAGAGAAATAATATAGAGGATACTCTTTTTTATTTAGTATATTTATTTTCGAGAATTTAAAAAATAAGAAGTTTGGAGGATATAGGGCTATAAAGCCCTATATGTTAAGAAGAGTAGTAGCTTACGCTTCTACAGTTACTTCTTTTGGTGTACCTTCCCAGATACCGTGTTTTGTACAGTAACCGTGTGCTACAAGGTTAAGTTTTTTACCTGTTGGAATGATAGTAAATGTAGTTGTATTGTGCGCTTTTGTATTTCCAAGTGTTCCCGGTACGTAAGTCGCTTTAGCTAGCATTGTATCACCGTCAAATAGAGTTACAGACTCGATATAGTGGTCAAAATCATCTGGATGAGTATACTCGTTACCCATTTTAACAGTTACTTCAAACGGTTCACCAGCTTTTGCAGTATCAGCACTGTGAATGAATGGTGAGTGTCTGTCAATGAGGTCTTTTTTTGCTTCTCTATCGATTTCTGAAATGTCTTGATATTTATTGATCTTTGGCATATTTCTTCCTTTTTTTTAATTTGTGAAATCATTATAGCATAAAAATAATTAAATAGGATAAGAATTGTCTTATTTGTTTTATTTTATATTGCTTTGCGCCCAATTTTTGATCTCATCACGCTGTATTTGTGTTAATTGTGCATCTTCATGCATTTCTAGATACATAGGTAAAGGCATTTTATGATCAATTGTCTGAACTATACCTTTGTAGATCTTTTGTTTTTTCTCATCGCTGTATTTGTCCCATTCCTGGAAGTTTAACCATTCGCGTCCCTTTTTGATATGACTTTTAACTTCCATTGAGAAAGGAAAGACATGTCCGTACCATGGTATTTTTGTTTCATAAGAATGACAATCATAACATGAAGTTTTTAGCATACCCATAATCTCATCTGAAACCTTGACTTCATTATTTTTGTCAATAGGTGTTGAAGGAACCGGAATATCAATCTGAATAAACTGTAGTAATAGTAATGCGCCAACAACCCAACCAAAAAGTATTTTTAACATGTAATCTCGCTTGTTTTTCAGTATTTTAGTTTAAAAAAGTAAATAAAATGGTATTTTCAGTGAAATACTACCCAAAAGGGTAGTAAGAATAAGTATTATGCAGTATAAAGGTGTTTTGCTTTAGAAACGTGGAATTTAAGTCCGATCTCTGCTTCAGTAGCACCAAGTGCCAATGCAACCATTTGAGGCATATGAAGCACAGGGATCTCAATATCACGGCCCATCACTTTACCTACGCTATCTTGGTAAGTATCCATTTTAAGGTGACAAAGCGGACATGGAGTTACAACCATGTCTGCATTGTTGTCGATAGCGTCTACAAGTGCATTTCCTGCAAGGATTTCAGAAGTATGGTTCGCCTGAAGTTCAACGTGGAATCCACAACACTTGTTTTTGCTCTCATAATCTACAGGATGTCCTTCAAGCGCATCGATAAGTCTGTCCAGTGATGTTGGAACATATGGATTTTCACCGCCATTGCTGTGCTCATGGAGCTCAGAAGGTCTGATGTTATGACATCCGTAGAAAGGTGCGATATTGAATTGACTCAAAGGTGTAACGACTTTATCTTTGATAGCATCAAGACCATAGTCATCAATCAAAGCATACAAGAAGTGCTTGATCTCAGATGTTCCTTTATACTCAAGACCGACTTCTGCAAGCTTTTCATTGACTCTTGCTTTAAGATCCGGATTTGTATCAAGTGCATGCTTAGTCATTTGTGAGTTAAGCTGACATGTATTACAGATTGTGATCATTGTTAGACCGTGTTTCTCTGCATAACAGATGTTTCTAGCATTTAGTACGTGTGCAAGGAACTCATCAAAGTCTTGTAGGTGACTTGCACCACAACAGCTTGCTTCCTCAAGAATAGTGATCTCGATACCTAACTTTTCAGCTACAGCGAGTGTAGATGAAAGTAGCTCAGGTGTTGACTGTTTTGCAGTACATCCTGTAAATAGTGCATATTTTAACTTGCTCATCTTTTCTCCTTATAGCTTGTTTGTTTGTGAAATTTCAATAAGTTTTTGAACTTCAGAAAGGTTTTTGATCTCTGGGATACTGTTGATGAACGGTACTCCTGAATGCCAATGGATCTTACCTGACTTCATCATTTTCATCGCAGTTTTCAAGTGCTTATGCATGCCAAGGATACCTTCAGAGTAGAGTACGATATCTGCTTCATCCAAATAACCTGTTTTCTTCATACCTCTTAAGAAACCTTCAGCGTGTTTTGTCGCAACATTACGCTCTGCAATCCCTTGTTCAAACTGCATATTATGTAGTTTTGTGATCTTTTCAATCGGGTTGATCTCTTTAGGACATGCTTGTGCACATTCAAAACATTTTACACAGTCCCAAACACCAAAACCAGGTTTTGAAGTAAGTTCAAGTCTCTCTTTTCCTGCTTCATCACGTGTATCGATCGTAAATCTGTAGGCAGCTGTAAGCGCTGCAGGCCCAAGATAGTCAGGGTTTGCTTCAAGTGATGGACATGCATAGTGACAGCTACCACATTGGATACAAAGGTCTGAGTCAAGCATTGCATTAAACTGTGCGATAGACTGTTTTGTCTCATGCGTAGGGTGTGCATCAACATCAGCTACAACATAAGGAAGAACATCTGCATGTTTCTGCCAGAAGTCACCTTTATCGATGATCATATCTTTGATCGCACGTTTCTTGCTCTGAGGCTCAAGCGTGATATCGTTGTCGAACAGATCAAGCAATTCGATAGCATTTTGCTTACATGCAAGTACCGGTTTACCATTTACCTTGATACCACATGCCCCACAGATACCGTGTCTACATGAACGGCGGTATGAGAATGACCCGTCATGCTCCCATTTGATACGGTTCATAAGGTCAAGGATCAAATCATCCTTGCCTACTTCCATCTCATACTGTTTTGTATAAGGAAGATAATCAGTCTCAGCGTTAAATCTAAACGCTTTGATGGTTACTTTTCTTGTTTCATTATTTTGCATCTCTTCCTCCTCTTAGTATGATCTTTCTTTTGGTTCAAACTTACCTAGTACAACATCACCCCATTCAGTTGTGATGTTGAAGTCTTTATCCATATAAGCGTAAGTATGCTTAAGGAATTTCTCATCATCACGTTGAGGGAAGTCTTCACGGTAGTGACCGCCACGGCTCTCTTCACGGATCAATGCACCGTATACAATGAATTTTGAGAACTCAAGCATGTGACCAAGTTCAAGTGCTTCTTGAAGGTCAGTGTTAAACGTATTGGACTTGTCGTCAATACGGATGTTTTTAAATCTTTGAAGCAGTTCATCAATACTTGTAAGTTGTTTTTCTAGAGACTCTTTTGTTCTAAATACACCAGCATTGTCTGTCATACCGGCTTGTAGTTCAGCTCTTAGACCGGCAACACTTTCTGTACCATTTGATGTTTTGATACGATTCATCTCTTCAAGCATGGTGTTAGCATCTGCTACCGTTGCTTTTTTGAGTTCAATACCTTCATCAAGCTTTTTAACCATGTTTTCTCCTGCATGGCGACCAAAGAGCAGCGCTTCAAGTACTGAGTTTGCACCCAGTCTGTTTGCACCGTGAACAGATACACATGAACATTCACCTGCTGCATAGAAACCTTCTACGATTTCTCTTGGGTTTTTACGTACTTCACAGTTGATAGTTGTCGGGATACCACCCATAGAGTAGTGTGCCGTTGCAGAGATGTGGATAGGCTCTTTAAGCATATCCTGACCTTGGAAAGCGATCGCCAGTTCTCTAAGTTCCGGTAGTCTTGTAAGGATGATCTCAGGATCAAGGTGAGTCAGGTCGATATTTACAGACTGACCATCTTTACCCACACCACGTCCTTCTCTAACTTCCTGCATAATAGCACGGCTAACAACGTCACGGCTTGCAAGTTCCATTGCATTAGGTGCATATTTAGTCATAAATCTTTCACCCTCTGAGTTGTAAAGACGTCCACCTTCACCACGAGCTGCTTCAGAGATAAGTACACCTGATCCGCCAAGTCCGCTTGGGTGGAATTGTACGAACTCCATATCTTCCAATGGAAGACCGTGACGTGCTACGATAGAGAGTGAATCCCCTGTGTTCGCATGTGCATTAGAGTTGAATCTAAATGCTCTAGCATGACCACCTGTCGCGAACATAACTACTTTTGCGTTAAAGATCGCAGGCTCAGAGTTACGGATGTTATATGCTGCAACACCATATGCTTTACCGTCTTCATAAAGCAGGTCAGCTGCATACCACTCATCAAATACTTCGATACCGGCACGGAAAGCCTGCTCATAGATCGCTTGAAGTACTGCCAGACCAGTTCTGTCTTTTGCATAACATGCTCTTGGTTTACTCTGACCACCAAACGGTCTGATCGCAATGTTACCTTCTTCATCTCTTGAGAATGCTGCACCCATACGCTCAGCCCATCTGATTGTTTCAGGTGCTTTTGTACACATGAGTTCAACTGCATCTTGATCTGCAAGGTAGTCTGAACCTTTAACCGTATCAAATTCGTGAAGTTCAGTCGAATCCTCTTTCCCTAGAGCAGCGTTGATTCCTCCCTGCGCTGCACCTGAGTGTGATCTCAGTGGGTGAAGTTTTGTGATGACAGCTGTTTTCTTACCTGCTTCAGTAAGCTCTTTTGCAGCAGCCAAACCTGCAAGCCCAGCTCCAACGATAACAGCATCATATTCGTAGATTTTTACATCCATAACGACTAGTCCTTTTTCTGTAGAAATTGGAATAATTATAGCTTATAGAAAGTTAAGTTAAGGAGTTTTAGCCGAAAGTCTGCACTGGAGGAAGATTATTTGTTACGATTTACGTCATTGCAAGGTGTGTATGACGTAAATCGTGTAGAGTTAAGTAACTTATTTAAGCTGCTGCTTTTTGGTTTGAAGCCAGGAAGTCACTTGCCAAAATGATCTCTAGATTGATATCTCTACCTATTGCAGATTCGATATTTTTACGATGTTTAGTAAACATTTCAAAATCATTTTCATTTTCTACGATAAGTACATCGGCACCATGATCAAGTGCATCCAGTAGATTTCTACCTGCTTTAGTGAACGCTAATATCTTGTTATCTTCAAGCAGTGTCACACCAGAACCTTTTGTTTCTCTATCAAAACGTACCGGCTTAGCACCTGCCGTTCGAATGTCCTCTATCATTGTAGTATTGATCACATCTGTACCACTGTAATATGCAGTATTTTTCCCTTCGATACTGTCTATAGTTTGAGGAATACGCTTTTGAAGCGTCGGTTTCTCTTCTTCTTTTTTTCCTTTACCCATGAGGTTTGAAAGAAGGACTTCAAAGAGTGAAGGGAGAGTTTCATTCGTACCTTTAGCCATGATTTTGAGCGCATTGATCGTTTCGGTATGGTCTTCTGCATCAAAGAGGTTGTTTTCATATTCACAGTCAAACAGTCCTGAATCAGCCTCGCTGATCGCCTTTAAAATCTCTGCTTTGTGTTCAGAACTGTTCTCTATCAGTCTATGTGCCAACAGTAAAATCGCATCACCGATATATTCACGCTTGAAATTTGATGTTTCAGATGCATAGTGGAGGGCATAAAGGCTCTTAAAGTACTTAAGATCTTCTTCATTACAGTAAGGCTCTAAAAGGGCATAACTTTCCATAAAATCATTGTCATTGAAACGAAGTCCGTGGTTTGCTCGGTAGCTGTTGACCGGATCAACTTGGAGCTCAGTACCAAGTGTTTCAACGATATCTGACATTTTTTCGTTCGCAGTCACTACAAGACCATTGATCTTGAAGATCAGTTTTTGTTTTGGAAACTCGAACATATCGTTTTGTTCCTGGATCGCTACTAGCAGGTCTTTTGCTTTTGCATCATTATCCAGTCTTACAGTGAAGTTTTTATAGTAAGGGAGGTAGTCAGTCTTTGCATTGAAAAAGAATGCTCTTATCTGTAATTTCATAGCATGTTTCTCCTATTGATAATCGTTAGATTATAGCCAAGCTTTTATTAGTTAGGCTTTTGAAAATTATTCAGAAGTAATATATTATTGATAATAATGTTACAAATATACCAATATTACTCTGGAATTATTTTAATAAACCTTCGTTCTTGATGAATAATGTTTCATGGAGTATGCTACAATCACACATGCAAAAGATAGACAAAGAACAATACCTTATCAACTCTCTGACATCTGAACATATCGGTGATGATGCCGCAGTGATCGGTGATACGCTTTACAGTATGGATGCTTTTTTTGAAGATACACACTTTAAAAGAGAGTGGATGAGTTTGACACAGATCGCACGTAAAGCGATGTTGGTAAATATCTCAGATGCGGTTGCTATGAATGCCAAGCCTAAGTATGCACTCGTGACACTTTCCTTGCCACATGATATCAAAGATTATGAGATCGAACTTCTCACTGAAGCTCTTGAGTCTACAGCTAAAGAGTTTGGATGCGAGATCATCGGTGGAGACACGATCGGTGGAGATAAACTTCATCTCTCCATTACGATCATTTCAAAAAGTGATGATCCATTGTTTCGTACAGGACTAAAAGAGGGGGATATGCTTGCTTATACGGGAGTACTTGGAGAGAGTCTGGCAAATCTTCAAGCACTGATGCAGGGGGAAAAGATTGATGAAAATGCGAAATTTTACGAGCCTCTACTTCGTGTAGAGTTTGTTGAAAAGGCTAGATCGTTTTTAAGAGTTGGAATGGATATTTCTGACGGACTTTACTGTGATACAAACAAATTACTTGATATCAATAAGTACGGGAAAGAGGATCTTCTTTTAATTGATGATAATATAGGACTTAGCGGGGAAGAATATGAGATGCTTATCGGTTTTGATCCTGTGCATCTCGAAACGCTCAAAAAGATCGCTGAAGAGACAGGTACACCTCTGACCGTATTTGCAAAAGTAACGAAAAACAGTGAACGTTACCCTTGTAAAAGTCACCATTTTTAGTGCGTGTTACCTTGATTTGACAGTACTCCTATAAATTGATCGATGATGGTGTTTGTGTAAACTGTTTCAGTAACGTCTTTTATCAATTTTTCAGGGCTAAATCCTAATTGAATAAGATCTTCTCTCTGTTCTTCTATATACGCATTTATTATCTGAACATCGTATTCAGGATGAAACTGTACACCCCAGATAAATTGTCCATATCTGACAATTTGATGATTGTCATGGCTGTTATAGCCTAACACTTCTGCACCTTTTGGAAGTGTGAGAACACTTTGCAGATGTGTAACATTTGCACTGAAAGTAGCAGGAGCATTTTTAAAAAGAGGATCTTCTTTAATTTGAGGGTTTGTTAATATTGTAACTGTACCAATCTCTTTACCCTTTGGGTTAAAATCTGATTTACCACCTAAAGCTTTTCCTATGAGTTGGTGTCCGTAACATATGCCAAGTATACCGATAGGGTGTTTTGTCGCTTGGCGTATCCACTCTTCTACATCTAAACTCCAATGGTGTTCTTCAGTCACCATAGCATGAGACCCTGTAATAACAACCCCCATCGTAGAAGTAAAAGGGGGAAGGGGTTCTCCCTTTAAAATATCTATCGTCTTTATAGTGAGATCTTTTGTAGTTACACTATTTCGCACCCAGTCGTCAAAATCTCCTAGTTGATTTTTTGTTTTTTCAAAAGTTTTGCCTACCTTGAATATGTATAGATCTTTCAAGTTTGCCCTCAATGATATAATATGTCTAATTCTAACTTTTTAGTTTGCTTTTATCGCGGTTTCTATGCTTATTAATTGTGCATTTTTGAAGATGAGAAAGTAAATAATATAGAAATGAAAATCCTATAAAGTTATATATTTTATAAAGTTTTTAGAACAAGTCATTTTTGATAAACTCTTAATGCTGAAATAAAGTAGTAAAGAACACTTTGTTCATTGAATAAATAGTAAAGGAGAGACTATGAAAATAGTTTTACGACTTCTTGAAAATAAATTAACATATATAGTCATAGTTTATTTAAGTACAATGTTTATGCCTTGGCGTGAAATATATAAAAGTCAAACTCTTTTCACTACTTTTCCAATGTGGTGGGAATATGGAAACCCACTAAAAAACTATGCATCTATCGGTATACATATTGGTATTTCAATAATTATAGGTCTTATTATTTATATAATAATTAAACAAATAATAAACTTTATGATGAATAACTAAAAACCTATTGTTAGGCTATTTACTTCCTAGAAATAAAAACCTTATATCATCTATATAGGATGTTTTATAAGGAAAAGTATAGACAGCTATTAAGAATAATATTTAGTCAAAAAACGATGCAATTGATTGGCAAACTGATGTGCATCCTTAGTAGAAAAAGGTTTAGGGCCTGAGGTGAGCTCTCCGCTTTCTCTGATACTTTCCATAAGATTTCTCATGGCTAAATACTGCTTGATATTATCTATACTGAAAAGCTCACCTCTATGGTCAATGGCATGAGCATCTTTAGCGATAACGCGGTCAGCAAGGGGAATATCCGCTGTGATCACAAGGTCGCCTGCTGTACACAGGTTTACGATATGGTTATCTGCCTCATCTGCACCTTGCTCGACAATGATATACTCGATATGTTTAGATATCCCGATATTGATCTTTTTGTTAGCGATGACTTTAGTCTGCAGGCTCAGCCTTTCTATGCTTCGCAGTACAATCGGCTTTAGGAGATTTGGGAAGGCATCCCCATCTATAAAGAGAGTCATTATTTTACGATCTCTTTGACACGACCGACTTCACCTGACATCAAGCGCACTTTGATACCATGGGGATGGGTAGGGGAGTTTGTAAGGATCTTCTGTACAACGCCGTAGGTGATATAGCCTGAAGCTTGGTCTTCTTTGAGTACGATACCTACGTTCATACCGTATTTGATCTCACTTCTTTTTTGACCTACTGACATTTCTTATGCTTTTGGTTCATAGTTCAGAATTTTTTTCACGGTTTCTATAGAACAGAAAAAAAGTGCATCAAAGAGAGGATTGAGTTTAGTGGTCTCCTCATCAATGATATCAAAAGGTTGGAAGATAAAGCTGGAACCATTCTCTTTAACATTTGGTCGTACGGTAAAAACGATTGGTTTGAGTGTACGTACGAGATTGAGCACTTTTTTGTAGCTTTTATCATCTTTACTTGGCAAGAGATTGTTTTGTTTACTCTCGTTGAGTCTTGCTTTCTGTAAAAGTTGAAGCTTGTCATTAAAGATCACTTTGTTCCATTTGATACTGCCCAGGCCGATATTAAACTCTCTGTTGGCTGCTATAAGCGGATGAGGCTTGCTCTCACGTATCGCTTCAAGAAGTTGAAGAAAGAAGTTTTTACCACCGAAATTCGCAGCAGCATTGAGTAGTATTTGATGATAATGAAGTTTCTGGGCATCATCCAGAGTGTTGAAGTCACACATAGGTTATCTTTATATTAATTTACGTAATTATATCCAAATAAGTGACGATAGCCGTATATCATTCGATTACTCTTCAAGTTCTATTTTGAGCGTGAAGAACTCCAGCATGTCTTTAAGTGTGATAATGCCAACGATCTTGTGATGTGCGCTTACAAGCATTCTACTGATCCCGCTCTCATTCATCAAAAACATTGCTTCCTGAACGCTCATTGCTGCAGGTAGAGTATTGTCTTTTGTGGTTTTCTGCATGATTTGAATAACCTGTGTTGTTGGCCACTTTTCACGCGGAACTGATTTGAGTGCATTCAGTGTGATAAGTCCTGAAATAGTACCATCCTGTGTCACCGGGAACATTTTGTAGTGATAGGGATAGAGATACTGGTCAACAAATTCCTGTAGTGAGATATGAGAGGGTACGGTCACCGGATTTTTATTCATATAATCTTCTACTTTCTTTCCGGCAAAAGATTGTTTTATGAGTAGAGACTGATATGATGAGTTTGCTGCACTGAAAAGAAAAGAGCCGATCAGTATCCACCAGACCCCTCCCATTACATTTCCCTGTATTAGATGCATAAATCCTGTAAAAATAATGAACATTGCAAAAAACACACTGATACGTGAAGCCACGAGTGTTGCCACCCGAATATCACCTTTGATCCACCATAAAATAGAACGAAGTATACGTCCTCCATCTGTAGGGAAAGCCGGTATCATGTTAAAAATAGCCAATAACACATTGATCGCACTTAAATAGCCAAGTATCGCTATGATAGGTACAGGAAGCTCCATAACCGTTGCCATCTGGTAAAGTATACCGAAGAGCATTGAGAGGATTAGGCTGGCTATCGGTCCGGCAATGGCCATGAAAAATTCTGTCTTTGGGTTGTTTGGCTCATCTTTCATTTCGGCTACGCCGCCAAAGATGAATAGCGTGATACCCTTGATATCCATTCCGTATTTTCTGGCTACCAGTGAATGAGAGAACTCATGGATGATAATGGAAAGAAAAAGGCCAAGGGCTCCAATAACACCCATGATCCAGTAGGTCTGCATACTGAGGTTTGGATAATAAGCTGGAAAAGCGCCTTTTGCAAGTGACCATACGACTAAAAAGAGAATAATCCCCCAACTCACATCAACCGATACGGTAAAACCTAATAGTTTGAAGATCTCTGTTTTTCTTTTTAACATTTTAAACCACCTTTGATGATTTATTATAGCGATTTTTGTGTGATACAGCACATTCTCTTTGCTCCAAGATGTAAATAGGGAAAAGCTTCATTTCTTTGATCTTAGCCTAATGTGGTAAAGTGAGTAAAGAAACCCACCTATAGCAAGTAAAAAACCAAGCAGGAAAAGATAGTAGGGGAAATCAGTCGGTACGCTTTGTTTGACAACAGCATTGCCGGGTATGATAAAAGAGAAAATAATCATAGATGCTGCGAACAACTCAATCAGTAAAAATTTATTATCAAACGTTACAAAACGGTTTTTGTGGTTAAGTTGTAGTATGAACATACCAACAAAGATAAATCCAACCGAAATAATTATCGGTGCCCAGACAGGACCTACCCAAGGAAGAGGGATAAGAAAGAGAATATCCCATGTTTCAAGGCTCTGCGGCCAGTTTAAAAGCAGTTTTAGAAATACATAGTAGAAGATATCCCATACACCAAAAAGCAAAAAGAATGCTGCAATACGGCTTTGTGTTTTTGGGTATGTCAAGGAAACCGTTGTCCACATGATCAAAAGTGTAGCAGCTTCACGAAGTAGCTCGGTAAGCATGATATGTTTATCGATAAGTACAGCAGGAAATGTAAACCCGCTTGGATAGTAGATCTCACGAAGATAGACTACAATAGCTGCTTCCATATAGCCAAAGAGTACACCCCATACAATCAGAGTTAGAAGGCATTTTTTCATGACAACTCCTTTATTGGATTATAGCATGATAGGGGTTGCTTGATGTATGTATTCACAGAGGATATAAAAAGTAATATTGGTATATTGACATGGTAGGAGATTCTTCGTTATCATCTTTACAAGTACTTTTTTAGTGTCTTTGATCAAAAACTTAGAATAGTGTTGAGGGTGATAATGATAGCTGAATATCCCTATAGCAAAACAATTGAGTCGTTAACAGAAGAGTTGGAGACTTCACAAGAGGGATTGTCTCATCATCAGGTGAAAGAGAAGCTCTTACACTATGGCCCCAATGAGATAGAAGAAAAAAGGCACAATTATTTTGTATTGTTTATGACACAGTTTAAAAGTCCGCTAGTTTATATACTTATCATTGCAGCGGTACTCTCTTTTATTTTGCATAATCTGCATGAAGGATTGTTGATACTTGTCATTGTATTCATTAATGCATCGATCGGTTTCTGGCAAGAGCTCAAAGCATTGGTATCAATTAAATCATTAAAAAAATTTACTCAAAGCAAAACACAGGTCAAACGCGAAAATAGTACATATGCTATCCCATCATCAGAACTTGTACCGGGTGATGTCGTTATTCTGAGCGAAGGTGATGTGATACCTGCTGATATACGACTCACTGAAACACATGGACTGATTATTGATGAATCTGTTCTTACAGGCGAGTCCGTTCCGGTACAAAAAGATGCAAAACTTATTCTTCCGGAAGGAACACTCCCCTATGAACTGGACAATATGGCGCTCTCTGGTACAACCGTAACCAAAGGAAAGGGAGAGGGTGTAGTCACCGCTACAGGACAATACAGTTATTTTACTTCAATCGCTACAAAAGCAGTTGAGGAGTCACCTGATACACCGCTTAGCAAGGCATTGACGCACTTTAGCAAAAAACATATGTTCATGGTACTTTTTGTTATATTTATTACCGCGTTACTGGCTTTTGGGCAAGGAAGAGAGATCATAGAAATCATTTATCTGGTTATTGCCGAGCTAGTCTCTGCTGTACCTGAAGGACTTCCGATCGTTGTAACACTCGTATTGACCATAGGTGCCATGGCACTCAGTGTTAAAAAAGTTTATGTCAGACATTTACCTTCTGTTGAAACACTGGGAAGTACAACAGTGATCGCCTCAGATAAAACAGGTACGATCACAGAAGGAAAGCTTGAAGTAGAAGAGGTTTTCTCTTTACATGAGACCTTTACACAGACTATTTCAGCCCTTGCAAATGAGTCAGTTGCAGGTAAAGGTGATCCATTAGATACTGCTTTGGCACGCTGGCTTGGTAGTGAATACAAGAGTATTAGGGAGAAATATCCACGTGTCAATCTCTATCCATTCGATAGTAAATTCAGGCTTATGGCAAGTTCCAATATTGTCCAGAAAGAGCATAAGATCTTTGTAAAAGGTGCTCTTGAATCGCTCAAAGAGTTTGCTCTGAATATTGATGATTTTGAAAAGCTTCAGCGTGAACATAACAGTATGGCTTCTAATGGACTTAGAGTAATTGCTTTAGGGGTGGGTGAGTATAACACAGATGATATTGAACAATGGCAAATAGAGATCGTAGGCTTGGTTGGTTTTATTGATTTGCCAAAAGATGGCGTTAAAGAGGCAGTAACTTTAGCACAAAATGCCGGTGTTAAAGTGATGATGATCACGGGGGATGACCCTCTTACTGCTGCTGCAATAGCAGAATTAGTCGGTATCTATAAACAAGGAAATAGAGTAGTTACGGGTAAAGAACTTAATGATATGGATGATGAAACACTTACAACACTTTTACCACAAGTAAGCGTATGGGCACGAGTACTTCCGGAGCATAAATACCGTATTGTAAAAGCTTTACAGAAAAAGGGAGAGATCGTTGCTGTTACAGGTGATGGTGTCAATGATGTACCGGCACTTAAAGCTGCTGACCTTGGTATAGGCATGGGAAGCGGTACTGATGCAGCCAAAGCTACAGCCAAAATGGTACTGGGGAATAACAATCTTTCCGTAATCGTCGATGCAATCAAACAGGGGCGTACAATTGCCGGAAATATACGTAAGTCCATTTATTTTCTTGTATCTACAAGCCTTGATGAAGTCATACTTATCACTGGTGCGATCTTGATGGCATTGCCTTTACCTCTATACCCTGTGCAGATACTCTGGATTAATCTTGTAGCTGATAGTGCACTTGATAAAACTTTTCCTTTTTTAAAAGAGGAAGAGGATGTAATGAAAAAGCCACCAACCAAGATACACGAACATTTTTTGGACAAGGTACAGCTATTACGTGTGTTTTATGCTGCCTTAGTGATCAGTATGGGATCACTCTTTTTATATATCTGGATGATAGAACATTATAGCAAAGAGTGTGCAATCTCCACACTCTTTACATGCTTTATTATTGCTACCTGGATCAATGGTCTGCAGTCGCTCAAGGAGCATGAGCCTTTTTTAAAAAATATTAAAAGGTCACTACAGATCAATCCATACATCTTTTATGGAATTGGAATAGGATCAGCACTGCAGTTGACAGCCATCTATATTTTTCCCGACATATTCCATACAGAGCCTTTAAATTCGGATTCAATATTGATGATCACTTTACTAGCATTGTGGGTATTTGGCATGATAGAGCTAAGAAAATGGGGTGAATACTGGTGGAGAATACATCAAACCAAATAGATACTTATAGGTTTATGATAAAATTAATCAAGAAAGCTCACAAAAGAGGAAGGAATCTATGCCTGCAAAAAAAACCTCCAAAGATAGTCCAAAACTTCAAAAGTCCAAGATCGGTTTTGAAGATGTGGTAGGACATACCCATATTAAAGAACGTCTAAAATCCATCATTCAAATACTTAAAAATCCAAAAAAACTTGATATCTTTGAGATCCCTGCACCTAAGGGTTTGCTCCTTTATGGGCCGGTAAGTGTAGGGAAAGGGATGCTTGCAAAAGCATTTGCGTATGAATCAGGACTCTCTTATCTTGAAATATCTGGCTCCAAACTCTTTGATCTTGAGTATATCAAGCAGGTTTATGAAATAGCATCTAAACATGCACCCTCGATTGTGATCCTTGAAGATATAGATATCAAAGGACTCTTGCAAGGAGCGATCACCAATGTCTCTTTTTCAGATATTGCCAAAGTCTTGGAGTCTGTGAACAAGATGGTGTTTACCATCGCTACCTCTGAGACTCTTGAGGGAGTAGATCCTGTACTTACCGCACCTCAAAAACTTGATTTTTTACTTGAAGTATCTAAGCTCGATAAAGATGCAAGAAAATTCTTTATAGAGAAGATCTTACAAAAACCGCATGATCCCAATATTGATACGGAACGTATTGTACGTTACATCACAGGCATGAGTGCTATGGATCTGGAGAGGCTGGGACGTATGGCTGCGCTCAGTGTCATAGAGCAGGGTGGTAATGTGATCACTGAAGAAACCCTTATAGAACAGATCAATATCATCAAGTATGGTCATAAGATTGAGACAAAAATGGTTAAGAACCTTGAAGAAGAGATGAAAATGACGGCTTATCATGAGGCTGCGCATGCTATCCTCTCTGCATTGCTCCTGCCTCATATTAAGATCGAGCAGGTGACGATAAGCCGAAGAAGCAAGATGCTCGGATTTGTCTCTTACAATGCAGAAGATGATATGACAAATATCACTAAAGAAGAACTTTTCAATGATGTTTGTGTCTTAATTTCTGGCCGTTTGGCAAAAATGAAAAAAGCCGGTGAACACAAAATGGACAGTGGAGCGATAGAAGATCTGGCGCAAGCTTCTATCAATATTTATGCTGCGATTACCACTCTGGGAATGGACAAAGAACTTGGGTTTATCAATATAGAATCGATCGCATTGATGGATAGCTATTTTCTATCACAGCAGATCGAAAAACGTTTCCTCTTATGGATGAGTGAAGCAAAAGAACATACCCAAAAGCTAGTAGACAAACATTGGAAATTGATAGAAAAACTGGCAAAAGAACTGATCGAAAAAGAGATCGTAGAGAGTAGCGAGCTTGAAAAAATCATAGGGAAAACCAAGGTCTTAAACAAAATACCCGATAGTCTATGAAGCAGTTTAGCAATCAAAATCGTATCTCGCGCATTGGAGAAGTACTGAGACGAAAGCAGCCTGACCTGCAGATCATGTTGGATGATGTACAAAGTTCTCAGAATCTTTCAGCGATAATACGCAGCTGTGATGCAGCGGGAGTACTTAATCTATACTATACAGCAATATGTAATGATACCTTGAAAGTAAACAAAACAATTACCCAAGGTGCACATAGATGGTTAAGAAGAAAATATATTGCCACAGATGATAAGGTTACGTTTGTATCACAAAAAAAAGCTGAAGGTTATCAGGTAGTCGTGACGCATCTGGATGAAAATGCAGTCTCTTTTAGGTCAATGGATTATATCAAACCCACATTATTGATCATGGGAAATGAAAAAGAAGGGGTTTCTGATGAATTGTTAGCCATGGCAGATTATAAGATCATCATTCCTATGCAGGGTATGGTACAGAGTCTTAATGTATCGGTAGCTTCTGCACTCATTCTTTATGAAGCACAAAGACAGCGTGAAGCCAAAGGAATGTATGACACACCTTTATTAGATCCTCAGGAGCTTTCACAGATCAAAGAGGCGTGGTTATATCGTGATATTATTGCACGTAGATCAAAAGGTAAGATTAAGTTGCCTGAAGAGTAATGTGTGTTTAAGTATGTAAGATATTCCATCATCTCCTAAATTTTTGGAAATGATAGAATGATAGGATTATTTTAGTTTTCCATTTCCGTATTGTTCAAACAGATAATCGGTAATGATTTTAGCATCCTCTTGACTGATTAGATCAGCTTTAAATGCATGGATCATCTTATTAACCTTTTCTTCCCAGAACTCTCTAGACTGTTTTCCCTGGTTTATCATATAACCAAATGAGTGGCATGTAAGACAGTTAGCTTGTACGGTATCAAATCCTTTACCCATTTTGATAGGGAAAGCAATATATGGTACGGCTACATCCTCTTTTACCTGTGCAAAAAGAGGAGTAGAGACGATCATAGCAGCCAATAGTAGTTTTTTCATTGTATGTTTCATATTCATTTGATTACTCCTTATACCACTTCAACCGTTATTTCATCGATACCGTTGTATTTGTATCCACCGTGGTTCCATTTGATATCTTTTGCAAATGGTTGTTCATGACCGATATTGTTGATCGCTTTGGACATGATTGTCATCTTACCGTACTTGGTCGGTTTGAACCCAAATCTAAAGCTTCTGAATCCATAACGTCCCTGGCCTCCGTCATCAAGAATTGCATTTTCCCAGGTTTTACCTTCATCCAGTGAGATCAGTACCTCTCTGATACCGTGACCACTGTCAAATGCTACACCCCTGATAACAACCTGAGAATCATGGTTGAGTTTAGAGTTATTGGATGGGTATCCAATAACAGACTTAACATTCATTTTGGTAATTGGCTTTGTTGTTTTTGCTCTGTTTTCCGGTGTTTCACATTCACATTCGTTATCCGGTACACGGTATGCAACATCCATAAAGAAGAGACTCTTATATTTGTCTGTTACAGTAATGTTGCTAAGCATTTTTACCCAGCTGTCTGAATAATATCCAGGAATTACCAGTCTAACAGGATAACCGTTCAGGTATGGCAGGTCTTCACCATTCATTTCATATGCTACGATTACATGGTCATCCAGTTCATCGAGGTGTAATTCACGTACAAAGTTCGGTGTTTTGTAGTAAGCAGCATTATCCTGACCGTTAAATCCGATCCATGCAGCTTCTTTTTTGAGACCAGCTCGGTCTAGAAGGTCACTTAGACGTACACCTTTCCACTTGGCACAACCCATGGCACCGCTACCCCACTGGATACCGCCGGCAGTTGGTTGGAATGCTGATCGGCTGTTTCCGCCACATTGTAGTACAGCAGTTACTTCTACTTGTTCAAAATTATTTTTAAGTTCATCAAGCGTAATATGAAGCTCTTTATTTACAAGACCGTTGATATGTATTGTATAGTTTTTAGGATCTATTTTTGTAGGGATATCAGGCATGTGCCATCTTACAAAGAACTGATCATTCGGTGTGATAGGATAAGCAAATACATCTCTTGTAGATTCTAGCAATGGTGGTCTGTCTGAATAGGTGATCATCGGTCTTTTTTCAGGGAATGCAACTTCAGAGATTTCTCTGTTATCGATAGGTTGACGCGTTGTTCCGGCATTAAGACCCGTACTACCAAGTGCAGCAGCTCCTGCAGCAGAAAGCGCTGTTTTAATAAACGATCTTCTTTCCATAGGAATTCCTTTATAAAAAATATTTATCAAATATTTAAAATATATCAATTATATAAATTAACTTCAAATCATACATAATTTATGCTGAAATAAAGCACATCAGAATAATTATTTATGATAATATTTATAATTGTATCTGTTTGGCACCATGTAAAAGGTTTCATATTTATATTATACACAATAGATACACAATTTTTATATTATAATAGACAATAATGATTAAGAAAGGAGTTGACATGATAACAATCACAAAAAAATTAGGTTTAGTGGCAGCAATTTCTACAACTATGTTGTTCAATACAGGATGTACTCCTCAAGAAGAGGCATTCGCAGCAGGTGCTGCGACGGGTGTAGTGGTTGGAAGTATCATGAGCTCTAACCATCCATACTATTATGATAGACCTTATTATTATTATCGTGGTATCTATTATTATGGTGGTAGATATAATAACGGGTATTACTACTATAAAGGAAGAAGATTCTATGGAGGGCACTATTACTACAATGGTTACCGATACCATCAGCATAAACGTTATAGAGCGGTGACTGGAGAGTATGGATACTATAAGACTCGTAGAGACTATGAGCGAAGACACCGTAGATAAATATTAAATTGACTAATAAGGATTAGAGATGATGACAGGGACAAAAAAATTAGGTTTTATCGTAGCAATTTCTTCTGCTGTACTTTTAAATACAGGATGTACTCCACAAGAAGAGGCATTCGCAGCAGGTGCTGCGACTGGTGTAGTGGTTGGAAGTATGATGTCTTATGATTATCCATACTATTATGACAGACCGTACTATTATTATGGCGGTATCTATTATTATGGCGGTCGATATTATAACGGGTATTACTACTATAAAGGAAGAAGATTTTATGGAGGCCACTACTATTACAATGGTTATCGATACCATCATCGTAAACGTTACAGAGCAATAAACGGAGAATACGGATACTATCAAACACGTAGAGATTATGACAGAAGAGATTATTATAGAAGACCTTTGAGACAGACGAACACAATGACTCAAGATAGAACAAGAGAGCCAAATAGAATATATGACACTCAAAGAACAAGAGATCGAAATAGAATATATGATACTACTCAAAGCGTCCCTGTTAGAAAAACAAATACTGTGACCAGAGAGAGGACCAGAACATATGATACTCAAAGAACGAATGTACAAACCAGAGAGTATCAACGTCCAGTAGAAAGAACTAGAGTAAGAGAAAGAGTACAGACACAAGAAAACACAGATACTCAAGAAGAGAGATACAGAAGAGAACGATAGTTATCGATCTTTTGTTATCAAAATATTAGATTTCACGTGATTTAGCGTAAGAGAAGAAGGGGGAGATAGAACCTGCTTTGGCCGGTTTCTTTTTCTCCCTACAAATACAATTCGGCTGTGACAGCCAGGATACATCTTTTAAAAACTATACTCATATGACCTTATTTTTGTTGTTAGTTCTGCAGTGATCATTTCGCAAAAGAATTTAAAATCAGGTAAGTTCAAATTTGCCTCTCTTTGTTTTGTTCCCCACATCGGTTCAGGAAAGTAACTATCTTCTTTAAAGCGTGCCATGATATGCCAATGGACATGCGGTACATAATTCCCAAAACTTGCAATATTGATCTTATCAGGTCGATAGTATCCGATCATCTCTTTTTCGATAATATCCAATAGCTCATATATTTCATATTTTAAGTTATGGGGAAGCTCACTCATCTCCTTGTATGGCTCTTGTGTAAAGATCTTCAACCAAGGTATTTCACTCTCTTCAGTTTCGATTCTTATGAGTTCATTTTGATAGATAATTGACATTAGCGTATCCTTTTTAGTGTTGTTTTGCCTAATTTATATATTTTAGAAGCCTGTTTGCTTGTTTGTAACGGCGTGATGATCACATCAGCATGTTCTTTTGCGAAAGCTTCATCATAATTACTTCCGCTAAGATTCGCAGAAGTTGTATATGCCCACTTAAGGCGATTGAGAAGAAGAAGGTGATGTATATCTTGTATCAGTCGATATGAGTGGCCATTAGGCATGATAAATGTTGTTTTTTTACTTCTTCTGACCCTGTTATGATGCGTAGATGGAATGCGTGTGAAGCATTGAAGTATTTTTTGTGAATTGACAGCGGTGATATAGTGCTTGTAAGGTGGCCGCTGTTTGATCTGTGTAAGTCTATCAGCATTTTGAGATATAAATCCAATGGTGGTATCTGTCTGAGTAAGGAAAACCTTGTCTTTAAGCACTTTAGTATGACTCCGAAGTTTATTTATGATTATATCGTAATGGTCGTAAAGTTGGCAGTGAAGATAGTCTCTACTCTATAGAATAATATTAAAACTAGAAGGACAATCAAGTGTGATATAATTCGATAATTTTTCGTCAGATGATATAGGAGTGGGGGAATAAATGAACAATATACTAAGTGGATTAACAGCATCGATCATTGCACTTCCACTGGCAATCGCTTTTGGAATCTCAAGTGGACTTGGGGCCAGTGCAGGGATATATGGTGCGATCTTTTTAGGGTTTTTTGCTTCTTTGTTTGGTGGTACTAAAACTCAAATATCAGGACCAACTGGTCCTATGACTGTGATCTCTGCAACTGTGATTGCTGCTTTTGGGGCTAACTTGCCTTTGATATTTACAACATTTTTACTTGCCGGTCTATTTCAGGTGGCTCTAGGGCTTTTGAGAGTAGGTAAATTTGTAAGATTCATCCCTTATCCTGTCATCTCTGGGTTTATGAACGGTATCGGGATGATCATTATTTTATTGCAGATCAATGTAGCACTGGGACAAAATGCAAAATCTTCGATTCTTGAAGCATTGATAAGCATACCTCAAGCACTCGCATCAGTCAATTTACAAGCATTGCTATTAACATTGGTGACACTGGCAATCATCTATCTTGTACCTAAAAAACTCACTTCAATACTACCGTCTCCACTGATCGCATTGGTGCTTTTATCCGTTATCGCATATCTTTTTCACTTGGATGTATCTTATGTGAGTGATATACCTACAGGTCTACCGACGTTTGTAGAGTTTGGATTTGATATGGCTTCTATGTCATTTGTCCTTATTTCGGCGCTCACGTTAGCACTGCTGGGAACGATCGATTCTTTACTTACTTCTCTTGTTGCGGATTCTTTGACAAAAGACAAACATGATTCAAATAAGGAACTTATCGGTCAAGGTATAGGGAACGCAATTGCTTCTGTGTTCGGTGGATTACCGGGGGCAGGGGCTACTATGAGAACGGTAACCAATATAAAAAGCGGTGCTACAAGTAAAATATCCGGGATGTTCCACTCTGTCTTTTTACTTCTAATATTGTTAGTATTTGCTCCGCTGGCAAGCAAAATACCGATGCCGGTACTTGCAGGGATACTTATCAAGGTAGGTTTTGATATTTTTGATTATAAAATGTTGAAACAATTGAAGATACTCCCTAAATATGATATTTCTGTCATGATGATCGTATTTGTTCTTACTGTTTTTGTAGATCTTATCGTTGCTGTTGGTGTGGGTGTCGTACTCTCATCATTCCTCATTATCCATAGATTGATCCAGGAGACTGAAGTGGATATCTCTGGAGGGGAAACAGAAGAAAATAAAGATGACAGGATGGTCAAAGACGGTATAGTCAGGATTGTCAATATCAAAGGTCCTTTTTTCTTTGGTTCTACTTCATATATTCTTGATAGAGTAGACAAGATTTATGATGTTAAAAATGTGGTTTTGGATTGTAGTTTGGTATCTTTTATGGATCTCTCAGCGATCTATGCACTAAGTGAAAGCATTGAGAAGCTGAAAAGCAGTGGAATTGAAGTCTATATCGTCGCTGATGATACAAGAAAAGAGAAGTTGATCAAGCTGGGTATTGGTGAGTTTGTCAATATCCAGAATATCAATGATACACAGTTAGGTGCTTTAAGACGTATTAAGGAAAAGGAACTTGCCTCACTCGCTTAATTACTAAATAATGGATGTCTTTTGTCGTGATATTCATACATTGGACTAAATGTTTAAACTTTTAGTCCAAGAACCTGCACAACAGAACATAACCCTTCATGATGTTTCCCTTCGGAAAGTTCCCGTTCTGTCTCTTGACCTATGATAAAGTCTAAATCAAACAACTCTTCTTTAAGAGACTTAAGGGACATGAAAAGTTCTTTTTGTGACGGAGGAGGGCCGCCGGTTCCACTCATTTCAGGTTGACGTGGTGTAAACCCTTCCAAGATAAATACCCCATTTTGTTTGAGTGCTCCTTGTACTTGTTTATGAAGTTTTATTCTTATTGCAGGCGGTACATGCGCAAAGATAGAGACGATCCCATCCCAGCATGGCTCTCCTAGATCAAAATGGCCTAGGTCAGATACGATCGTTTCGATCTCTACAGCATTTTTCTCTGCTAAAGCCTTAGCCTTTTGAAGACCTATTTTGGATTGGTCTACTGCTGTAACTTGATAACCTTGCATAGCAAGGAAAACGGCATTTCTTCCTTCACCTTCAGCCAAACAGAGGACTTTACCCCCTTTGGGAATATGATGATAATTATCTTTCAAAAAATCGTTCGGATTGGTTCCATATACAAACTCGGCTTGATCATATCGTTGATCCCACATGTTGAAGTTCCTTTCATAGGTATCTGGTTTCTGGAAGTATATTACAAAAGTATAAATATTTGTAAAAATGTATTTGTTTTGTTTGAGTTATGTAGCATATAAAGTAAATGTTGCAATAATTCCACAATTTTATTTTATAATATGAAAAATATTAATAGCAGGATAGATAATGAAAAAAGTAATGATATCAGCAATTGTATGCGCGAGTTTATATCTTCCGGTACAACTCTCTGCTGGGTCTCTTGTAGAACAAGTTATAACACAAGTAGTGTTAGGTGTATTTGACAAACCGCGCTATCAAGACAAAAGACCATACTATTTCTATAATAATAAATACTATTATGGCGGTGAAATGAGAGAAGGATATTACTATTATGACGGTAAAAGGTTTTATGGAGGACGTTATTATGAACAAGGTTACTATGACCAGTATCAGAGAAATTATAGTTTGTTTGATAAACCGAGGTATCAAGATGACAGACCATACTATTTTTATAACAATAAATACTACTATGGCGGCGACTGGAGAGATGGATACTATTATTATGACGGTAGAAGATTAGTCGGTGGCAGCTATTATAAACAAGGGTATGTTGGACAGTATGGAAGAGATATCAAGAATCCGAATTATAAAAAAGGTTACTATGAACATAACAAGCATTATCTAGGTGAACATCAACATGACTACTATGATGATAAAAGTTATTATGATGAAAAACCTCATAAGCATAAAAAAGAAAAGTCACACAAAAAATCTAAAAATGATAATAAAGGTAAGAAGTAAAAAAAGATTAATTAGTAGGTTATGGGGGAAGTAGGTTACACCTTCTTGGTGTAACCAGATAAACCTTATGCTAAATAGTCTTGGATCGCTTTAGGCTCAAGATCTCTACCGTGTTCTTTAAGTTCTTTTATCGCAAGTGCAGTAGCACGTGCTGCTGCAATCGTCGTAAAGTAAGCGACATTATTGCTAAGTACAGACTGTCTGATAGTTTTTGCATCATCTTTACTTGATTTGTTGTCACTTGTGTTGATCGCAAGTGCAATTTCGCCATTCTTGATCATATCATCCACGTTTGGACGGCCTTCAGAGATTTTTAGTACTTTTGTTGATGGCACACCTGCCGCTTCAAGTGCTGCATGTGTTCCTGAAGTTGCTACGATCTCAAACCCAAGATCAACAAACATCTTACCGATCTCACCAGCCTGTGGCTTATCTACTTCTGTTAGAGAGAAGAAGAGTTTACCTTCTAGTGGGATATTGTTCTTACTTGCAAACTGGCTTTTTGCAAAAGACATACCAAAGTTATCGCTTATTCCCATAACTTCACCGGTAGACTTCATTTCAGGCCCAAGGATCAGGTCTGAACCAGGTAGCTTGTTGAACGGGAATACCGCTTCTTTAACTGCAACGTGGTTTTTGAGGTTTGGCTCCATGATCTTCTTATCAAAGTTTACTACATTAAATGTATCGTAGTATTTGAGTGCTTCTTTAAGATCACCTTGAATCATTACTCTTGTAGCTACTTTTGCCAATGGTACACCTGTTGCTTTTGAAACAAACGGTACTGTTCTTGAAGCTCTCGGGTTAACCTCGATCAGATAGATCTCACCTTTGTGGATCGCATATTGGATATTCAGTAGTCCGATTACTCCGATACCAAGTGCGATCTGAGCTGTTTGCTCTTTGACTTTTTCCTGAAGTTCTTCAGAGATACTAACCGGAGGAAGTGAACATGCCGAGTCTCCTGAGTGAATACCTGCTTCTTCAATGTGCTGCATGATCGAACCGATGTAGACATCTTTACCGTCACAGATCGCATCAACATCAAGCTCTACTGCACTATCAAGGAACTTGTCGATAAGTACAGGTGCATCATTGGATACGCTTACTGCCTCATCCATATATTGTCTAAGTTCATTATCAGAGTATACTGTACGCATACCACGTCCACCGAGAACGAAACTAGGGCGTACTAGTACAGGATAGCCGATACGGTTAGCGATAGCCATTGCCTCATCTTTTGCAAATGCTGTACCGTTATCAGGCTGCTTAAGACCAAGTTCATTGATGAATGTAGAGAATTGCTCTCTATCTTCAGCCAGATCGATCACCTTAGCAGGTGTTCCGGCGATATTTGCACCGATTGCCGTAAGGTTTTTAGCTAGTTTCAGAGGTGTTTGTCCACCAAAGTGTACGATAACACCATCTGGTTTTTCAACTTCAATCACGTTTCTAACATGTTCGAAATCTATTGGCTCAAAGTAGAGGATATCAGAAGTATCATAGTCAGTTGAAACTGTCTCAGGGTTACAGTTATACATGATCGACTTCATACCCATATCTTCGATGGCAAATGCTGCATGTACACAACAGTAGTCAAACTCGATACCTTGACCGATACGGTTAGGACCACCACCGATCACAAGTACTTTTTTGTCTTCACTTGCAGGAGCTTCTACTGTCGGAAGCTTTGTAATATTCGTTGTCGAATAAAGGTATGGTGTCAATGCCTTGAACTCTGCTCCACAGGTATCTACTTCGTTATATTCAAGTGCTACACCTTGTTTCTCTCTGGCAGTATAGATATCGTTCTCAGTAAGGTTCAGACCTTCTTTTTTGTTGATGATCTCAGCGATCATTGCATCGCTGAAGCCCTCTGATTTGGCAGCTCTTAGTCTAACAGCATCATTAAGCATAGCGACATCCATTGATTTCTCAGTAGCTGCCATCTCTTCAAACTGATAAAGGAACCATTTATCGATCTTACATAGGTCATAGATCGCATCAACAGTCATACCGCGTTTAAGACCTTCGTAGACATAAAGCATACGTTGATCATTTGGTCTTCTGATTTCACGTACAAGCGTTTCACCGTCACAGTCCATCGATTTAAAACCTGTAAGACCCGTTTCAAGTGAACAAAGTGCCTTTTGGAATGACTCTTTGAACGTTCTTCCCATAGACATTACTTCACCGACAGACTTCATACCTGTAGTCAACGTAGAGTTTGCATTAGGGAACTTTTCAAAAGTAAATCTTGGAATCTTGGTTACAACGTAGTCAATAACCGGCTCAAAACTTGCAGGAGTTCCGGTGATATCGTTAGTAATCTCATCAAGTGTAAATCCTACGGCAAGAAGTGTTGCTACTTTTGCAATAGGGTAACCTGTCGCTTTGGAAGCCAATGCCGATGAACGGCTTACTCTCGGGTTCATTTCGATGACGATCATACGCCCTGTCTCAGGATTGATAGAGAACTGAACGTTTGATCCACCTGTATCAACTCCGATTTCACGAAGGATCTTGAAAGATGCATCTCTCATGTTTTGATACTCTTTGTCTGTCAAAGTAAGAGCAGGTGCAACAGTGATACTGTCTCCCGTGTGTACACCCATAGGATCAAAGTTTTCGATAGAACATACGATGATACAGTTATCCTCTTTATCACGGATAACCTCCATCTCGTACTCTTTCCACCCAAGCATTGATTCCATGATCTCGATTTCATTGATCGGGCTTGCCTCAATACCTGCTTTTGCAAGATCTTTAAATTCTTCCATGTTGTATGCTACACCGGAACCACCACCTGCAAGTGTAAAAGAGGCTCTACTGATCACAGGGAAACCGATCTCTTTTGCCACTTTTATCGCTTCATCAACACTGTAGGCATTGGCACTTTTCGGTAGATCCATCCCGATCTTGATCATTGCTTCATTAAAAAGGTGTCTATCTTCACCTTTTTTTATCGCTTCCGGATTCGCTCCCAGGAACTCTATACCATCAAGCATTCCTTTTTCATGCATACTCATTGCAACGTTCAGTGCAGTTTGCCCACCCATTGTCGGGAGTATTGCATCAACTTTCTCTTGTTTGATGATCTTGGAAACCACCTCTTCAGTGATAGGTTCGATATAGGTTCTATCTGCAAACTCAGGGTCTGTCATGATCGTAGCAGGGTTTGAGTTGATAAGAACAACTCTGTAGCCTAGCTCTTTTAGCGTTTTAGCAGCTTGTGTACCAGAGTAGTCAAACTCACATGCTTGACCAATAACGATTGGTCCTGAACCGATAAGTAATATAGTATTGATATCATTGCGTTTTGGCATGGAAAGATCACCTTATTGGCAGGGTATTTATACCCTATTTTTTAGGATATTATTATATCCAAAGAGCCAAAATAAGGGCTTAAAAAAGGTCGAGTTGATCGTTGTTTTGTTCAGGAATATAACGTTCTTTTTGTTTTTTTATTTTTTTCTCTATTTCTTTCTCTTCTGTAGGTGTCTCTGGCTCTACTATATCATCTTGGGTCTGATCGATACGTTTAGGTATACTGGAGACAACTGTTTTCTTTTCTTTTTCATTTTCGAAGTATGGTTTTGAAGCATTGTTTTCGATCGTTTTAGGTACGGTATAGTAGTTTTGTTTCAAATGTGTATCATTACCGTCATAGTTTTCAGTGAGTGTTGCTTTGGCATCATTGATAAGGAAAAATGTTTTTGGATGGAAGATATCACTATATGTCTTGATATATGCCACTTTATATGAGCTGTGAAGTTCAGTTTTTGTGACGATCCCTACAGGAATATTTTCAAAGAAAATTGCATCCAGTCCGGAAGTAACAACCGTGTCTCCCACCTTTATCTCATACCATTTAGGGATAAATTTGATCTGCATCTCATTTTGCTGTAAGCCTTCAGCAATGCCGGGTGCTTTGTTTGGACCTATAAAGACTGAAAAACGGCACATTTTGTCTGAAGTAAGGTAACCAAAAAGTTGATTGTTCTTTACCTGGGCAATACCAGCTACCACATTTTTTTGTATCAAACCGTAGAGTTTGTTTTGTCTTAGGTTCTTAGGCATTGTAAGCAATATTTGTGAAAAACTGTTGAGTTTTACATAAGAGATCGTATCTGTGATAGAAATATTTTGTACAGGATAACGTTCCAGTGATGGCAGTACACTATAGATATCTTTTACCTGTTTGATATAATGTGTCTGTTCCAATAGATGTTGTCTGAGTATTCTATTTTCTCTAGCAAGTTTCTCAATAGATTCTTTTTGAAAAATATAGCTTTGACTCTTATCCTCAATATCCTGTGTAAAGTTCTTATAATGTTGTTTGAGAGGATTTATAATATTGATAAGCGTATTGGTGATACGCTCATCATTTCTTGTAAGAAGTACTGTCAGGATCAGTAACAGTATGACAATGATAACAAGTCTAGTCTTCATAAGATGTTTGTTGTAGTAGGTCTATCTCTTCGAGTGCTTTTCCTGTTCCTTTTGCAACAGCCAAAAGTGGTTCTTCTGCGATAAATACAGGTAGTTTTACAGCATCAGATAGATATTTGTCCAATCCTCTGATCAGTGCACCGCCTCCTGTAAGAACGATACCGTTTTCTACGATATCACCTGCAAGTTCAGGTGGAGTCTCTTCAAGAACAGATTTTAATGCATCTGCAATCTCTTCAAGTGAAGGTTTCATCGCTTGTCTTATATGCTCGGAGGTGATTTCTATTGAAGTTAAGCTACCGTCTACCTGGTCTCTACCTCTCACTGTCGTAGTCAGTTCTTCATCCAGTGGGATTGCTGTACCGATCTTGATCTTAAGGTCTTCTGCAACACGATCACCGATAAGAAGGTTAAAGTTCTTTTTGATGTAATCAACGATAGCCTGATCCAGATTGTCTCCGGCTACACGGATAGATTTACTGAGAACAAGACCACCCAATGAAGTAACACCGATCTCGGTCGTACCACCACCGATATCTACTACAAGGTTACCATTCGGGTCTTTCACAGGCAATCCTGCACCGATAGCTGCAGCCATAGGCTCTTCTATCAAGTATACATATCTTGCACCTGCGCTAAGTGCAGAGTCTTTTACCGCACGTCTTTCAACCTGTGTCAGGCCATACGGTACACAGATAATGATACGCGGTGAAAGGAAGCCTTTTCTCTTGTGCGCTTTTTCGATAAAGTAACGGATCATCATCTCAGTCACTTCAAAATCTGCAATAACACCGTCTTTCATAGGACGGATCGCTTTGATATTTCCCGGTGTTTTACCCACCATCTCTTTTGCTTCCTGTCCTACAGCCAAAATACGTTCTTGACCATGTTTGTCGTACTGTATTGCAACGACTGAAGGTTCATTGATAGCGATACCCTGTCCCTTCACAAGTACAAGCGTGTTTGCAGTTCCCAAGTCTATCGCCAGGTCATTGGAAAACATACCTAATAATTTTTTAAACATCTATTTCTTCCTTCCGGTTTTCTTTATGCAGTTTTTTTATTTTTGATATAAACAGGTTTGGCACCTTCGCTTACGACATCTTCTGTGATCACAACTTCATATCCCTCAAGTTCTGGAAGTTCGTACATGATATCTAGCAATATCTCTTCCAGGATCGAACGCAAACCACGTGCTCCGGTTCTTCTATCGATCGCTTTTTGAGCAATGAGCTGCAATGCTTCATCTTCAAATGTCAATTTCACATCATCAATAGCAAAGAGTTTTTGATATTGGTTCACCAGTGAGTTTTTAGGTTCAACCAGGATACGTACCATTGCTTCTTTAGTGATTTTGCCTAGCGTAGCAAAGATATGTAAACGACCGATGAGTTCCGGAATGATCCCGTAGGATACCAGATCATCAGATTCAACAAGATGCAAAAGGTCTTCACTTTCCATCTTTGAACGTTTTTCCTGACCAAAGCCTAAAGTATTACCACCGATTCGTCTTTTTATGATATCACTCAATCCATCAAATGCCCCACCGCATACAAAAAGGATGTTGGTGGTGTCTATTTGAATGAAATCCTGGTTAGGGTGTTTACGCCCACCTTTTGGCGGGATATTGACCACTGAACCTTCGATAAGCTTCAGTAAGGCCTGTTGTACACCTTCTCCTGATACGTCGCGTGTGATAGAACGGTTTTCTCCCATACGTGCGATCTTATCGATCTCATCGATAAATACGATACCTTGTTCAGCAAGTTCAACATCACCGTCAGCAGCCATTAAAAGCTTTGTAAGGATATTCTCTACATCTTCCCCGACATATCCTGCTTCAGTGAGGTTGGTCGCATCGGCGATAGCGATAGGTACATTCAGAAATTTTGCAATAGTTTGTGCTAAAAGTGTTTTACCTGATCCTGTCGGTCCGATTAGAAGTACATTGGACTTTGAAATTTGTGTATCATCTTCTTGATCTATATCTCTAAAAATACGTTTATAGTGGTTATACACAGCTACTGAAAGTGTCTTCTTCGCTTCTTCCTGACCGATGACATAGTCACTGAGCATCTCATACATCTCTTTTGGTGTATAAAGCGTATGAGCGATCTCGGCACTGCTTATCTCCTCTTGTTCCTCTTCACCAAAAAGGATCTTATAGGCAGAAATAACACAGTTTGAACAGATATATATCCCTTCACCTGCGATCAGCGGGTTTTCCATACTCTCTGTAGCATGACAAAAACTACATTCTTGTTTATTTGACATTCTCATTCCTTGTAAAAGGTATTCCTCTTTTAGAAGCTTGGATAAACTCACAGAGTTGTCTGACTTTTGCTGAATCAGTACTTTCAAGCAGAGATGCTGCTACTTCTTGAAGAGGCTGTCCTTGTTCAAAAAGTTCTCTATAAGCTGATTTCAGTGCGTTGATATCCTCGCGATCCATAGCACGTCTAAGCCCTGTAAGGTTTAGTCCACGTAGGGTTGCACGGTTTCCTTCGGCTAAACAGAATGGTGGGATGTCCTGTGATAGAGCAGAAGCTCCACCGATCATAGCAAAGTCACCGATATGAACAAACTGGTGAACCGGTGTAAGCCCACCGATCACAACATGATTTCCAAGCTCAACATGTCCTGCCAGTGTCGCACCGTTGGCAAGGATACAGTTGTCACCGATAATTACATCATGTCCTAAATGTACATACCCCATAAAGAGGTTACCGTTTCCCACTCTTGTGACAGAGCCACCGCCTTCAGTTCCCGGATTAAAAAGAGTAAACTCACGGATCGTATTGTTATCACCGATGATGAGTTGAACCTCTTCACCTTTGAATTTAAGATCTTGCGGGACAGTACCGATCGCAGTATGGGAAAAGATACGGTTGTTTTTCCCGATTGTGGTGTCTCCCTCGATCACAGCATGTGCTGCAATGGAAGTACCGTCACCGATCTTTACCTTTGGACCGATGTACGCATAAGGGCCGACTGTGACATTTTCTCCAAGCAGTGCACCATCTTCTATAATAGCTGTTGGATGAATATTTGACATCTACTCTGATCCTACTTGTCTACGATCATAGCTTTAAGCTCAGCTTGAGCCACTAGCTTATCGTCAACATAGGCTTTCCCGTCCAGGTTCCAAACCGCACCTTTGTTTTTGATCACTTCAAGTTTGTATACAAGTTGGTCTCCCGGTGTTACGGGTGCACGGAATTTTGCTTTATCGATGCTCATAAAGTAAACAACTTTTTCAGTGTTGCTTGCTTTTTCTTCATCGCTCATACTTTCAAATGCAAGTACACCACCGGCTTGAGCCATACCTTCAATGATCATTACGCCCGGATAGATAGGGTGATCAGGAAAGTGCCCTTGAAATACAGGCTCAGCAATAGTGATATTTTTGTATCCCACGATAGATTTTCCCGCTTCTAGCTCCGTGATTCTGTCAACTAGCAAGAAAGGGTATCTATGTGGTAATATCTTTTGAATTTCTGTTACGTTGTATAGCAAAATAAACCTCAGTTATTAAATTTCGTAATATTCTATCGAAGTAATGCTAAAAGGTCTATTAGGCTGAAACCAGCTATGGCTTAGCTGGCTTTATGGGTTGTAAGCCAGGAAGAGAGTGAGGGGAGCGTATCCAGGGGTTTTGGCTCGCTTTTGACCACTTCTGCAAAGCTTTTGACACCCATCGAGAGTAGATACTGAAGGTTATCATCAAAGGTAGCTTCTTCGATCACATAGATGTTGTCCTTATGTACTTCAAACATATATCCGCCATTAGGGATAGGGGACATAGAAAGCGTTACAGTGTAGTGGTCTTTGATGATACTCTCTTTTTGCGAATACATCAGCCCGATATTGTATCCTTCATTGGCAAACCCTTTGATCACTACGACAAGAACACGGTTTTCTCCCTCTTTGGAGGAGTTGAAGATGTTGATAAGGTCTTTGATCGTCTTATAGCCGGGTAGCTTTGTCAATAGTTTTTCAAAGTAACCGATAAGTCTTGTCTTTATCAGGAGTCCCATAAAGTATAAAAGAAGTACGAAAATCCCCAAAGCCAGTAAAAACCACAAGAACTTGTGGTGTTCAGGAGTAAACCCGACAGTTTTGAACATCCAGCCTACAAATAGGTCGACCTTACCGTACATCCAGAGGATCAAGACAACAAAGATCGTGATGGGAAGTAGTCCAAAAAGTCCCTGTAGTACGGTATGTGTGAAGTGTTTGAGCGGGGTGTTGTTCATTATCCTCTTCCTTTAGATATATTTAGTCGTATCATATCATATTTGCTCGGTTTAATATTTTTCTATATTTCAATATAGATGCGAATAAATAGAACTAGCTGATAAAAAAGAATTAAAAATGAAAGTTTATATTCGCATTTTTAATTATCTAAAGCTTTTATCCACGTCTCAAAATCTGCATCGCTCGGCATTCTCCAATCAGCTCTAGGAGAGAGGCTGATCGTACCGACTTTAGGGCCGTCAGGGATGCATGAACGCTTGAACTGCTGAGTAAAGAAGCGCTTGAGGAATAGGGTAAGCCACTCTTTGATATGTTCTTCATCGTATTTAATATCAAACGCTTTCTTCGCTAGGTAGAGTATCTTTTCAGGCTTTGCGCCATACTTGATAAAGTGGTACAAAAAGAAGTCATGTAGCTCGTAAGGTCCCACGATAGACTCGGTGTGTTGTACGATCTCATCTTCTTTGTGCGGAAGCAGTTCGGGGCTGATAGGTGTTGCAAGGATATCATCGATGATCGCTGCGATTTTTTCTTCTGATTTGAAGTATTCGATAACATACTGTACCAGTGTTTTGGGGATGCTTGAGTTGAGCGCATACATACTCATATGATCACCGTTATATGTTGACCATCCCAGGGCTACTTCACTGAGGTCACCCGTACCGATCACAAGACCACCAATCTTGTTGGCAGTGTTCATCAGGATCGAAGTTCTAGCCCTTGCCTGTACATTCTCATAAGTAACAGTATGCTCGGAAGGATCATGCTCGATCGCTTCAAATTCATTAAGCGAGAGATTGGTGATCTCTACAGTTTTGAGTGTCACACCGAGACGCTCACATAGCTTTTCTGCATTACTCTTGGTACGTGTAGTAGTACCAAAACCGGGCATAGTGATCGCCACGATATCTTTGTGATCCCATCCCATGATATCAAAAGCTCTATGCGTAGAGAGCAGGGCAAGAGTAGAGTCAAGCCCACCGGAGATGCCTATCACGGCTTTTTGGATATGTGCGTGTGTCATACGCTTGATCAGCCCGTGCGCCTGTATCTGTACGATCTCATCGCATCTTGCTTGCTTGTCCGCATACTGGGAAGGTACAAACGGCATAGGATTGATCTCACGCTCCACAGCGCTGATAGCAGGAGTAGGGCTTACTTTGATGGTACTTACCGGTTTACGTCTGCCGTCACTAAAACTTGTCTCGTTAAGTCTGAGCCATCTGAGACGTTCCAGATCAACATCCGCAGTGATAAAATGGCTATCCATTCTGAAACGTTCATTTTCTTTGAGTGTCGTACCATATTCGCTGATGATTGCATGTCCGCCATATACGGTATCTGTGGTAGATTCTCCCACACCTGCTGAGCTATAAACATATGCAGCCATACAACGTGCACTTTGTGTACGGACCAACTCTTCACGATACTCATGCTTACCTATGAGTTCATTACTCGCTGAAAGATTGAAGATCAGGTTTGCACCATTGCTCGCCATGTGATTGCTCGGCGGAGTAACGGCCCAGAGGTCTTCACATATCTCTACACCAAAGGTCATGTCTTTACCATCATTAAAGAGAAGATCAACACCGAACGGTACTTCATCCCCCTTAAGCGAAGTAGTAGTTCTAACGATTCCTTTGCCGCTTACAAATTGGCGTTTTTCATAGAACTCTTTTTTATTCGGCAGGTAGGTTTTTGGTACGAGTCCAAGGATATTACCGTTTTGAAGTACGATTGCACAGTTATAGAGCCTATCGGCTTCAATATGCGCGTAACCGAGGATGACAATAGTATTTATCTCTTTTATATTTTTTAATATCTTATTGAGTGCATCCTCTTGTGCTTGCAGGAGGGTTTGGTTAAGTAAAAGATCACTGGCAGTGTATCCGGTAAGGGTAAGTTCTGGAAATACAATGACAGAAACCTCTTTTTGATGTGCTTCTTTAATAAGAGAGATAACTTCTTTAGCATTTTTGGCAGGATTTGCTACAGTAGTTTGATTGACTGCAGATGCAACACGATAGTATCCGAACATGAGTGTCCTTTAGAAGTTTTTTATTTCCACTCAAAATGAGTGGAAACAGGGTGTTTGATAATTATGCTTTTTCAGCAAAGATCTCGATAGATTCGATCGCATCGTTTTGTTCGATCTGATCAAGAACCATGAAGCTCTCTGTATCATTTTCTTCAATTCCACCAAATACTGTGTGAACACCGTCAAGGTGTGGACATGGTACAAAACAGATAAAGAACTGGCTACCACCAGTGTTTGGACCTGCGTGTGCCATAGAGAGTGCACCACGTCTATGTCTTTGTGTACTTGTATCTGTTTCACAGTCGATACACCAGTCCGGACCGCCTGTACCAGCCATTGTAGGGTTACCACCAGGTCCTGAGTGTGGACATCCACCTTGAGCCATGAATCCTGGGATTACTCTGTGGAATTTAAGGTTGTTGTAGAAACCTTCATTTGCAAGGTGTGCAAAGTTTGCCACTGTATTTGGAGCATCTTCACCGTAAAGTTTTACCCAGATGTTGCCTTTACTTGTTGTGATCTTCGCATAGTTATATGTTTCCATAATATCTTGAGGGATGTCATATCTCTTTGTCTCGCGTCTTCTTCCAAACATAGTCGTTTAGTCCTTATATATTAATTTTAAAGTATAATTATACCAATAATTTTTTAGGGGCTTAAACTATGGAACTTTGTGTGGCACTTGACCTTCCGTCAGCAGAGGAGAACCTGTCTTTGGCAGAATCTCTTAAATCGTATGATATTTGGATGAAAGTAGGCTTTCGCTCTTACATCCGTGACGGAAAGCCGTTTATCGAGGCACTCAAAGCAATCAATCCAAACTTTAAGATATTCCTGGACCTTAAACTCTATGACATCCCCAATACAATGGCAGATGCAGCTGAAGAGATCGCAAAGATCGGTGTAGATATGTTCAATATTCATGCAAGCGCAGGCCCTGTAGCGATGAAGACTGTGATGGAAAGACTCTCTACATATGAAAATCGCCCCCTGGTACTGGCTGTTACAGCATTGACTTCATTTGATGAAGAGAATTTTCAGGCGATCTATGAAAAAGGCATTGATGAAAAGGCTGAGCAGTTTGCCAAGATGAGCTATGAGAACGGACTGGATGGTGTTGTGTGCAGTACATTTGAGAGCAGAGCGATCAAAGCGGCTACTTCTGATAAGTTCTTGACCCTTTGTCCGGGGATCAGACCATTTGGCGAAGATGCAGGAGATCAGCAGCGTGTAGCTACATTGGAACTGGCAAATAAAGAGGGAGTAGACTATCCGGTCGTAGGGCGTCCTATCTATAAAGACAGCAACCCTCAGGCAAAAGTAGATCAGATACTTGAAGTGATCTCAAGTTTTTAAACACTATCTTTTTACGGAAGTCTTATTCAGACTTCTGAGCTTTCTTAGGATTTGCCATATTGACGGCATTATCCATTCCCATCTTCATAAAATATGCTCCTATAGCAAAAAATGCCAAAATAACGAGTGGAATTAATTTCTTTAACATGGTTAGACCTAAATTCATGAATTTTATGTGTAATCATACTATATATATGATTACATAAATAAGCTTTTTTGATGAGTGATAAAAAAGAGAAAAAAAAGTTTTTTTTAAGCTTTTATTTAAGCTTCATGCTCTATAATCTCATCCACAAAACACATGGACAGTTGGGTGAGTTGGCTGAAACCACATCCCTGCTAAGGATGCGTACTCGTAAGGGTACCGAGGGTTCGAATCCCTCACTGTCCGCCACTTCTTATTTGATCCCATAAACTAACATATTTTCAGAGTAAAAATAGCTGATATATCTATAGTATTTTACTTTCTATATCTGTTTCCATATAAATTACTTATTCATGTATGAAAAGAAAGCATTCTATAGAGTAAGGTTATAAGGGTTATTCTAGTCAGTTTATTCATACTTTGGCATGCATTCCCATTGGGATGATAGGGACTGATTTGGAATGTAAATCCAGTATTAACCAACATAATATCTATTAACTATAATTATGTTATATACAGTTATAATGATTAAAGATGGCGTATATAGAGCTAAGAGTTATAGGAATAGGGAGTAAATATGAAAATGAAAAAAAATTTTATTTTGATATTAGTAATAGGTTTAATCATAACATTAACCATGGGATGCAATTCCAATAATTCTGAAAATACAAAGGTAGAGGATACACTTTCTGAAGGATGGGAAGGAGAGTTAGCCTGGTTTATTCTTAAAGGCCTTTCAAATGGTTTTCTAAGCAGTGCCGGCAGCGAGGTATTTGGAAATATTCTGGTGTTAATTGGGATAGAGGATCCAAGTACTGCCCAGGAAGAGGAAATAGAGAAAACTCTAAAAAATGTTGAAAATACGCTAGTTCAAATCGAGGAAGAACTTTCTACGATAGAAACAGAATTAAGCGACATTAACAAAGAGCTTAACATAGATACGGACAAGATCCTGTTAGCTGTAAACTGGCCAAATGATTCGGTAACCTATATTCATACAGGTTCAAGGCATTTACGAGACATAATGAAAAACCCAGATGGCAGTTATGTAAAACCTGGAGACATAAACCATACAACAATATTGAATCTATCCTCACAAATTTTAAATCTATGGGATATAGATAATGCAATGCAGGGTATTAATGATTCTATTCTTACGAATCCATACACAGCCTTTCCAACCTATGTTGATGAGGCTATGACTGAAATATCTGGGGATGATACTCTTTTAATGACTGCTTATCAAGGACTGGAATATTTTAGTACTAAACTTCTGAACAACCAAATACTTGGAGCAAATCTTGTAGTTGAGGCATACAAAGCTCTTGACGATAACAATACTGCAGAAATCCGATATAACGACTATAAGGATATGTTCTACAATGAAGTTAGAAACATGGAGAATGAAAACAGCTTTATCTATAATGCCGCAAGTCTTGTTTTAAGAAATGCAACACTGTATGGAGAACAGAAATTACCTTCTGATGCGGATGCAATCTTTAAACGAGCATTATTTTATAGTATGTTGTATACCGGTACTGATAAAGATAAATTCGGATTACGTTTTTTACATATAAGTCCAACAGTATACCCCGTAGAGTTTGGTTCGCTATATGCTTACAATGACAGTAATAAAAATTTTTATACTTGTGAAATTGTTGGTAGTCATGAGGTACTCGGCCGTACATATGACTATTGGGATGGCAATCATGTTAATGCAAACAATGCGTACAGGGTTGTTGAGTATGATTGTGGGTCCGTGCCAATAGGTGAGTATGGGATATACACAGAGTTAACCCTCAATTCATTAGAAATTGGATCAGCAACGGTTTCTAATTATAATGCTGATTATACTCAGTCTTCTGATGGGAATATTACATATGGTTTTGGCCTAGCTACTGATTTTATCGATAATAGATTTACTGAATCATCTCCATATTGGAGTGTTCACAGAGTCAGTGGTGCTGATACTGAGAGTTCAGGTAGTGCTAATAATTGGCCGATTAAAAGGAGTACCATCTGGATTAATACCACTACATGGGATACATCGGGAAGTACCGAATTACGAGGGAATTTTAAATATGTTGGTAGTCAAGCGAGAAATATGATAGTTGATTATCATGCTGAATTTTATATTCATGGATTTGTTCCTTATTACTTTGGTAATTTGCTTACTGATATGGATATAGGATATGTAACAGGAGTTTATAATGTGAAGGATGAAAAGAGCGAATGTAGATATGAATATAAATATAATCTAAAGACATATTTAACCACAGCTAAAGATGTTGAACATTCAGAGTCAAGAGATATTAAACATACCTGTTCATTTACTGCAGAACCAGATGTAGATTATTATGTATATTTTAAAGTGTTTATAGAAGGGCATGCAGGAACATCTGTTGATGCAGTATCTGAACTAAAAACTGTAAAAAGTGTTTATGTGAAATTTGAAGAATGAGACATACGTTCATCAGTAGATTATCTACAGAAGAATGACAAAAAAATTATTAAATATATAACTCTATAAGGTTTTTAAATTTTGGCAGAGTCTGCCAGATTTGTAGGTCATTTGTTCGCCAACAGCTAACTGTTTTTTAGAGGGTGCCGTAAAATAGGGCTTGGAGAGAAGGGTACCGAAGTGTTCGAATCCCTCACTTTCAGCCAAAAAAGCCCGAAATCATGGGAACATCAAGCTTTTTATTTTTTATACTCTGAAAAATTTTTAACTAAACCTACAATGCTTTTTGAAGAATCTCTTTGAGTACTTCTTTGGTATATGTTTCAGCCAAGCCGAAAGCTTTTGCATGTTCGCAAGCATTCTCTACAATCGCATCAATATCACTTTCTTTGATCGAGAGTTGTGAAAGCCTGGTTGGTGTACCGACCTTGTTGAACCATGACTCCAATGCCTCTATTCCTTCCATTGCACTGGAAAGTCCAAACAATTTTTGCGCAAAACGTTTGAACTGTCCTTCATTTTGTGAAACGTACCCTTTCATCCAGGCCGGCATAACGACTGAAAGACCCGCACCGTGTGGCACATTGAAAAGTGCAGAAAGCGTATGCTCGATCATGTGGTTTGGAAAGCTATATCCTCCTACTCCAAGGTATGTCGTACCGTTTAGTGCCTGTGTTGCTGCCCAAGCAAACTCCCCGCGTGCATCATAGTCATCCTCATCTGCTAACAGTGTTTCTGTGGTTTTCATAACTGTTGCAATGTTCGCTTCGATATAAGCAGCAATGATGTCCGGGTGTGATGAAGCAGTAAAGTACCCTTCTATAGAATGGGCGATAATGTCTGCTGCAGAGTAGACCAGGTATTCCTTGGAGACCGACTTTTGAAGTTCTGGATTGATGACGGAAACCTTTGGATACAGGTGCGGTGAAGCGATAGAGTATTTTTGCTTCGTTGCTTCATTGGTAACCACGGCAAAAGTGTTCATTTCACTTCCTGTCGCTGCAAGGGTGATAATGTCAAATACCGGCAGTGCCTTTTCGATAACACTTTTTCCGATAAAGAAATCCCACACATCGCCATCATATAGACTACCTGCCGCTATTGCCTTTGAGCTGTCCAGTACAGAACCGCCACCGACACTGAGTATGGCTTCAACACTGTGTTCTTTTGCCAGATCTACTGCTTCGTAGACTTTTGAGAGTACCGGGTTACTGACGATTCCTCCCAGCTCAATATATGCAATACCATTTGCTTCAAGGCTTTTTACAACGATATCGAACAAACCGTCTTTTTTGATACGGTCACTACCATAGGTAAGAAGTACTTTTTTAAAATTCTCTGCAGCGATATACTTACCGATCTCTTTTTCTTTGTCTTTGCCGAACTCTATTCTTGTTGGGTTTTGATAAGTGAAATTGACCATTTCTAATCTCCTTATTATTAATATATGACGTATTATAGCCCATACCTACAGAATACTGTAGCATGATAATCCATACCGATTGCCTGATTATCCAAATATTTGATAATTGTGTTGAGAACAACTGAAAAGATAAGACTTGTGATATAAATTACTAGAGAATACGCTAGGATGTTCTGAGTACAACCAATAGCTGACACGCAATTGAACCGTAACTCTAGTTTATTATTTGTCTGGCAGAGTCTGCCAATTTTTGATATATCAGGTTTTATTTGAACAATATAATATTCACGATTTTCATGACCAAAGTGATCTAATATTTAGTTTTGTTACATCTTTAGCTATTGGATAGTATCGCATGATGGCACATTCCTCCAGAGCCGATAGTAGGAACAAATCCACCACCTGTAACCCAGGCACCTGCAAAATAGAGGTTATTTAACTTATCGGATTTCACTTCCGGATTTCTAAAAAACTGTTGGTTGGTCGGGGCAAATCCGTAGGCTGTTCCATTTGGCGTTTTGAGATACTTTTGCATGGTCTTTGGCGTCCCTACATTTGCAAATTCGATATACGCTTTGATATTCGGGTATTCGGTTTCCAGTACATTGAGATACTCCTCCAACACCTCTTGTTTCTTTTGTTGATATGCTTCTTCTGATAGACTTTCCCAGTTGGAGAGGTAGTCCGTCGTATAAATGGCACCGACAGATTTTGACTCATCGGTGAGTTTTGAATCAATTTGGGAATAGTCTACAAAGGTGATGCTTTTTTTTGTTGCATCACCCCGAAGTCTTTTATCGTATTCATCGATAGAGTTGATATCTCTGAAGAGGAAAGTGGAGTAGGGCCTTTCGCCGTAAACAGACTTGAGGTTTTTATTGAACCCGATGTGGATTACGAGGTGAGAAGCAGCTATTTCTTTTTGTTCTATGTAGGGTATATTTGCCAATTGATAGGTTGAAGTAGGCGAGAGGTTTGAAACTACTATGTCATTGGATAGTTCGGTTTTTTCTTTGTCGTGAACATAGGTTACTCCTGTGCAGTTTTCATTATTATGATTTATCTTGACGACTTCGGCACTTGTGATGATCTCTCCTCCGTTGTTTTTGATGACAGATGCTAAATGGTCTGAGAGTTTTTGGCTGCCGCCTTTGATATACCAGCCGCCTCCTGTGTAGAAAGAGTATTGGACAATGGCATGATAGAGAAAACTAAAATTATAAATCGTATCAGTCACATAGCTGACATTTGCATCCAGTATGAGCTTCAACTCTTCATTTTCAGTCAAATTATCCATGACCTCTTTGACAGAAGCAGTTTTGTATTTGACAATGTTTTTAAAGAAAAAAGGGAATAGTGCTAGTTTCCACCAAGGTGCGGTGAAGAGTTTCCCGTATTCATCGGATATCGTTTTGATCAGGTCAAAATACTTATCAATCACCTTCTCTTCACTTGGATATTTTAGATATAAAGCAGAGATAGCTTTTCCTATGTCGTCAGGCATGGTAAAGTCTAGAGTATTGCCGGATACTCTAAAAAACTCCGGTACCCTTACGAACTCAACATTATCATATACACTTAGGGCTTTAAATATTTGTTTTAACCCGGAACTGCTATAAACTCCAGACATCATATGCAGTGAAACTTCACAGGTAAAATCACCCTTGTGTTTGAAAGTTGTAGCACTCCCACCGACCTTGTAATGTTGTTCAAGTACAGTGACTTTGTACCCTTCTAAAGAGAGTAAAGCACCGGCAGTGAGACCACCTAAACCTGATCCGATTATTGTTATGGTTTTCATAATATATACCTTTCAGTTACTTAATCAACTTAATCCCTTCTCATGTTTTATAACGTCAACTTGTTTATAGTATATCGTACTTACGGAATAAAAAGATCTTTTGGTAATAGAGAAATGCATTTTAAAGCTTAACTATACCGCTTCTCTGGAGTACCTTCAATATACTGATCAACGCCATCACACCCAGGTATCCCCATTGGGGTATACTTAATGCTTTCTGCGCCATAACGAAGTGGATAGTCGATAACAGTATCACTATATAAATCATCTTGTGGTATTTAAAATATCGTGGGAAAAGTGATCTATGTGATGTAATGGCCATGAAGAGCAAAATCAAAAAACTGGCCATGCCAAAGAAAATAAACGGTTTGTCGAAAGTCTCGTTCAGAGCTGACACAAGGTCAAGTTCCATGTCAAGGATAAGAAAGTTTAGCAGGTGCAGCAGTGCGTAGAAGAAGCTGAAGAGCCCAACCGTACGACGGTAACGAAGTAGGTTGATAGATCTGCGTAGAAGTGACAGTGTTGTCGTGATATAGAGCAGGGTCAGGGCTGTCGCTCCGGTCAAAGTATAAATGAATTTTATAGGATCCTCCACCCCGCTGATAAATAGCATATAGAGCAAAAAGAGCAGAGGTTGCAGCAAGATGAACGAAAGTATCAACTGTCTCATCAGAAATGCTTTCTCAGGTCCATACCGGCGTATAGGTGCTTCACCTCCTTTTCATAACCGTTGAACATTTGTGTCTTCTGCTTGATGAACTTTCCAAGTACCCGTTCGTGTTTCTGCGACCAGCGGGGATGATCGACGTCAGGGTTGACGTTTGCATAAAAGCCGAACTCATTTGACGCCATCTTCTGCCATGTGTTGAGCGGTTCATGGTCAGTAAAGGTTATCCTTCGGATCGACTTTATCCCCTTAAAACCATATTTCCATGGTACAATCAACCGCAGAGGAGCTCCGTTCTGTGGAGGGAGAGTATGGCCATAAAGCCCTACAGTCATCAGTGTCAACGGGTGCATCGCCTCATCCATACGCAGCCCTTCCACATAAGGATAGTCAATCGTAGAGAAGAACTTGCGGCGCTGGTCAGGAAACTGTTCAGGATCGTAAAGTGTCTCAAAGCGCACATACTTTGCAGTTGAGAGCGGTTTTGCATAACGGATAAGACTGGCTAATTCAAACCCAACCCACGGCACAACCATCGCCCATCCCTCGACACACCGGAAACGATAAATACGTTCCTCTAGTGTAAAACGATTTAAAAGATCGTCGAAATCAATCTCAAAGGGATTCTCCACCAATCCGTCGACGCTGATGCGCCATGGTTCAGTTTTGAAGTTACGGGCTAACTGCCGTACCCCCTTCTTGCTGGTTGTATATTCGTAAAAGTTGTTATAGCTGATGATCTGATCATAACTGTTAAGTACCAGTCCAAGCGGATTCGTATCCTTACGGTAATGCAGGTTAGGCATAGGAAGCTTTTCGCTTGCTGCGAGCTCCATTACTGCCGAAGTGCTGACCGTCATAGCTGCCCCAAGCTTAAGAAACCGGCGCCGTCCTTCGAACAGGACTTCATCTGTTACGAACGATTCTGAAATCTCCCAGCTTTTTTTTCTGCGGTAATGCATGATGACTCTTTTTTTATCCTTTAGATAAATTGTTTTCTAACAAAGTATAGTAATTATAGGTGTAATTAGTGTGGAGAAGAGACTGTGCTTAAATACATCATATTTATGAGGTGAGTATTTTGCAGACGCTCCAGATTTGTACATCACTTGTTCGAAACAGCTAACCTGTTTTTTATAGAGTACAGTAAAATAGGGCTTTGTGAGGAGGTTATTGAAGTTTCAAGTCGCTCTTTATACTATGAAATTATCAACAATCCCTTTATTTACAGGTTTCTGAATATTGATCAAAAACATCATGAACTTCCTTTGTTTTCGCTATTATAATATTGGCATTAAACCAACAGGAATGAAAATGGAACAGCAAATAAAAGAATATCTCCTCTCGCTTGCTGATAAAAAGACGGCCGCACAGACAAAGAAATTTTTTAAAACTGCAAAGGGAGAATATTCGTACGGAGACAAATTCCTGGGGATAAAGATGGAAAAATTAAGGGAGACGGCAAAACGATTCTCGGTGGTAGAACCCGAAGTTGCGGAAAAGCTACTCCAATCGGAATTCCATGAGATTAGGATGTTTTCTCTCATATTGTTGACCAACCTCTACAAAAGGGGAGACAAAACAACTAAAGATAAAATATTCGACATATACTTGAAAAATACCAGTTACATAAATAACTGGGATCTGGTAGACGTTTCTGCACACCATATAGTTGGAACACATCTCTTCGAAAAAGATACTACCGTACTTCACAAGCTCTCCAAATCGGAAAATATGTGGGAGAGGAGAATATCTATAGTATCCACATTATATTTCATCAAGAACAACCGCTTCGGAGAGACGCTATCGATCTCCGAAATCCTGATTGAAGACGAAGAAGACTTGATACACAAGGCAACCGGATGGATGCTCAGAGAAGTTGGAAAAATGGACATTCAGGCAGAAAGGAAGTTCCTTCTTAAACACTACAATAAAATGCCAAGAACAATGTTGAGATACGCAATAGAAAGACTTGATGAAAACGAAAGACAGGGATTCTTAAAAGGCAAATTTTGAGAGATGATACATATATAAAGGTACTAATATTATTTGGCATTTATAACGAAGGAATACCAGGGTATGAGAGCCCTTTACAGTTCTGTAGGGAATATGCCAGGATATTGAAATTGCCATTAATAGCAGGTACTCAAACAAACAACCGTTTTTTTAGAAGGGTCCTAAAATAGGGCTTTGCGAGGAGGGTACCGAAGTTTAATGAGTTCTTGATTTTAACTTTTTGTTATAATATTTCAGAAAGAAGAAGGTATCAATGATCGTTAACCAAAAGTCTGTAATGAAATTAAAACCATCCCAATGGTTCAGCAGCATTATGACGTACCTGTCCATACCCATCATTCTATTGGTTTGCGGATGGGATCTCGGTTGGTGGCAAGCGTGGGTCTTTTTTGTGCTGATCGTCACGGCCGGCATCGGGGGACGTGTATGGGCAGAACACAGACATCCGGGAATTCTGGCTGAACGGTTTAAATATTTCAAGGCTCAAGGTATAAAATCCTGGGATAAAGTCTTTGCCCCATTGATGGCGCTCAGCCTGTCATTTCCGCTTGTCATAGTAGCAGGCCTCGATCACCGTTTCACATGGTCTCCACACTTGCCGATCTGGATGAATCTGCTTGGCTTTGTTCTGATCGTATTTGGATACGCTTTCGCGTCATGGGCCTTGATAGAAAATCGCTTCTTTTCCACTTTTGTGCGTATTCAGAAAGACCGGGAACATGAAGTATGCAGTAGCGGTCCTTATGCAATAGTTCGGCATCCAGGCTACGCCGGGAATCTATTGGCTCTTCCGGGGATTGTACTTGCTTTAGGTTCTGTGTGGACATTAATTCCCGTGGTCATAGCCATAATCATTGCCGTGGTAAGAACGGAACTAGAGGACAGAACCCTTCAGGAAGAATTGAAAGGATACAAAGCATATGTACAACAGGTACGATATAAATGGATTCCCGGAATATATTAATTTTTAAACATTTTATCTCGCTACCCAACCAAATTACTTTACCGACCTAAAAAGCAGGGTGGCACAGTTGAACGTTAACCTAACCTTTAGTTGAAAACCTTATGAAGTATATAACTTTATAAGGTTACTATTTTGCATACATGCCAAATCTTTATTAACTCAATCATTATATAAAACAACTTTACATGTTTTACACGGTTAAAAAATAATTCTACACCCGCATATAATAATTTCAATAATAATTATCAATTTAAATATAGTGTAAGAAAAGTTTTGCTAAATTCCGTTTAGATAATAATTATCAATTTAATTAAGGAAAAAAATGAAAAACACAATAAAAATAATTGGTTCAATGGCTTTATTGACAACAAGTATGATGGCAGATACATTAGAAGAAAGACTTACAGCATTGGAAGAAACGAATAAGACATTGACTGAAGAGCTCTTAGCAACACAAACAGGAGGTTTCACGCTAGTAGAATCAGGGCAGTCATATAATGGACTAGGAGATGCAGCATCTAAAGTATACTATTCTAAAAATCCACTTTCTATAGGAGGGTATGGTGAAATGTATTATGCAAATCCTGAAGGAAGTGATGACTATGCCGATGTTTATAGGTTTATCACATATCTTGGTTATAAGTTTAGTGATAATGTCATTTTAAATACTGAAATTGAATTTGAACATGGAGCTAATGCAGAAGATGGAGGAGAAGTAGTTCTTGAATTTATGTATCTTGACTTTTTGATGAGAGAAGAGATAAATTTGAGACTTGGACACCTGCTTGTTCCAATGGGGCTTATCAACCTGAGACATGAACCGACACTATTCAATACAGTTCAAAGACCAGAGATTGAGCAAAGACTCATTCCTAGTACATGGCATGAAAATGGTGCATTACTCTATGGTAGGTTTGCTGATCTTGGTATCCAATATACAGCAGGTATTGTCAATGCATTAAATGTTGATTCTGATAAGACTGCTACAGCAGATAGTGGCTGGATCAGAAGCGGGAGATTGGGTGCAGCGAATAAAGCATCGTTTTCTCCGGCATTTGTAGGTCGTTTAGACTATACGGGAACAACAGGTTTGATGCTGGGGGCTTCAGTATATTATGGTGATGGTTCAAACTTGAAGGATGATGTAAGCCAGACTAATGGACTTACAATGACTATGTTTGATATTCATGCTTCTTATGAAAATGGTCCATTTGAACTTAATGCATTATATACACAGACAAATCTAGACGGTGCAGAAAAACTATCTTCTAATGCCGTTGAAAAAGCAAGTGGATATTATGTCAATGCATCATATAATCTTTCTGGACTGTTAGGTGTCAATTATAAAATGCCTGTATTTGGACAGTATCAAAATTATAACCCCGTAGAACAGACGGTGGATGGTTCCAATGAAAATGCATATCAGACAGAGATCACGACAATAGGTGTAAACTTCTTCCCTGCAGATCAGGCAGTGATAAAGGTCGACTATGCGATGAAAGAAGTCAATAATGTAGAAGAAAATATCGTATCTCTAGGAATTGGATTCATCTTTTAAAATGAGGAGCGAAAATGAAAAAAATATTTTTAATATCACTCTTTGGGATTCTTTTTTCCCAAAGTGGTATGGCCAAAACAAATGTAACTATAGAAAGTGTTATAAAATCATCAATTACTAATGTGACATCGATTGAAGCGAAGCAGTTGGTACTTACGAAAGCACAGTATGACAAAATAAAACAAACAGCAAAGGCAGCAGTACGAACTAAGATATACCGTTACTATACCATTATGCATGATGATAATATTATAGGGTATGGTGTGCTTATCACAAGAAAAGTACGAACGAAAAAAGCTACAGTGCTTTATGCCTTTGATAATGTTGGAAAGCTCATGTTTTCCGAAATCATGGTATTTGGTGAGCCACCAGAGTATGTACCAAATAAACTTTGGATGAAGCAATTTGACAATGTAGAATCATCTGCATCTTTAACAATGGGAAAAGATATCCCTACAATAAGTGGTGCTACCTTATCGGCCAGGGCTATTAGTGATGGTGCTAGAATAGCTAGAGCAATATTTAATATTGTTTTGAAAAAGTAGTCTTATGAAGTTTTTAGTTACTAAAGATCTAAACTATTCACGGTTATATGCTTATCTTATAGCATCAGTTATTAGTGTTATTTTTATATATTTGATTCTTGATACAGTTTTACATGCTTATGTTATAGGTACAGATATATCTAGTATCAAAACTACTTTGCTTGGAAATGAAGAAAGTTTTGAGGAGCCTATACTCATTGATTCTATTTTGCTTCAAGTACATATCGATCTTTTTATGACACTTTTTTCCTTATTGATACTATCCTCAGTCTATATCCGTTTTAATGCTAAAAGTCCCATTGTGAAACCTTTAGTACATATACTTTTTTTACTAGGGGTTTTTACTCCAATTTTCTTACTTGGAGTATACTTTTGGAATGAAGTATTTATCTATTTATGGATAGCTGGCTTTTTGTTATGGCATGGTATGGGTACCATACTTAGCATTATAATACTAAGAAGTTTGGACTTTAAATGAAAAACATATCGCTATACAAGATCCCCATCATTTATATGCTTCTCTATATTATTTTGATTTTATTTACAGGGGTATGGCTCTTTCTTCTATCTCAAGGGTTAGATGGAACTGAAAGTGTTATCAAGACATTAAGAGGTAGTATCAATGCCCTTGAACCTAAAAGTCTACAGAACTTTATAGAAGTTACAACACCACATATATTTGCTATAGGCGTGAGTGTATTTATAGTGTCACATTTTATGTTATTTAGTACTAAGATATCAGAAAAAAAATCACTTGCAATTTTTTTATTGTTGTTTATCTTTGCATTGGTAGATATATTTTCTTACGGCCTGATCATTTTGGGATTGTTAGTGTCGGGATGGATAAAACTTCTGTCAATGTTTGTTTTTGTTTTCTTATTCTTACTTATGATTTCCATGGTTGCAGTATCTTTATAGTCTAAAAATTCAATGTTGACGAATTTATCCAGCTTTCCATAAATGATGCTGCTTTGAGCATCAACAAGGATAAAACCTATCTCATCCAAATTCTTTAAAAATGCAATAGCTTTTTCCTTTGGCATAACAGAGATCGCTGTTGCATACGCATCTATTTTTGCATTATTGCCTGTAGTGATCAAAGAAACGGAAACAAAATCATTTCCTTGTAAGGCGGTTTTGGGATTTATGAGATGGTGCTCTTCGGGTATCGTTGCATATCTTCTATATGGTCCGCTTGTTGAAATAGATAGATATTTGTCCTTACTGGTTATTTTTGCAAAAGTCTGAGGTGAATAGGGGGATTGCAAATATACTGTACAAGTATCCAAACACTGAATATCTCCGCTTAAAGCGATAATACCCTTAGTGATATTTTGCTCCTTTAAATAACTTGTTGTTTTATCAACTGCATAGCCTTTTCCCATACCTCCTAGATCTATGATGATATCTTCATCGCTTTGTATGGATATTTGATCTATATGGATACCTTCTATATTCAAGTGTGCTTTCTTTAGCTCTTCTTTTGAGGGAGAGTAGGTTTTTTCTTCACCAAAGTGGTACAGTTTTTTAGATATAGAACCGATTGTAATATCAAAGAAACCATCAGTTTCTACATAGTATGACTTTGATAACTTGATGGATTCTGCTAAAAAGTCATCATAAGGAACTTTATGGTTTTTGTTGAGTTTTGCTAAAGTTGCGTTTGGATCATATGTTGATAAAGAATTCTCTATACTTTTTATCAAGTCAAACGCAGATGAAATTTGATCATTGTATTTTGATGATAGAGAAATAGTTGCATAGGTTCCCATCAGGGATCTTGTTCTATTTATATAGTTTTCTTTATCTTCTATGGAATTATCTGGATTATTAGAAGAGGTATTTGTATAACTGGTATTTTGTTCACTAAAAGAATCAAGTGCAAATACAATATTTATTTGCATAAGAAAAAAAATCAGTAAAAACACAATCCTTAATTGCATATTTACCTCCTTCTTTCTACTTATACTTGTTCTTTTTGAATTTGTAGCTTATTTTACTAGATTTTAGTGTTTTTATTGCAAATATAGCTTCTATATAAAGATATTCTTTTGGCAGACTCTGCCAGATTTATCCTGGTTTTTGCTAGAAATAAAGAAATATTCTGTCATTGGAGGTTATACACCCTCCATTAGTCAGTATGGGATCTCTGGGATTTAGTAGAGGAAAAGTAACATATAAGGTTCAATTGGATGGGTAACTATACCTTTGGTTCATTTGTTATTATGTTTCATCTGATATAGTGGCGAACAAAGATAAAGATACGAGTAAGCAGCTGGATTATATATAGAGACGGTTATTGTAATATTCAAATATGTGTAAGTTTTAAAAAAAGGAAGATCTATGAAAGAACTAAATAAAACCTCTGCAATGGTAGAGACGCTTCACGAACTTGCGATGTTGGCAGATTATTCACTCATGGATACACTAAGCGCTAATCCAGAGGCTACTTCAGATGGAGTAGATTACTCACCGAGAGAAGTTTTTTCTGGACACTATGTTCCTGTAAATCCTACTCCCATTCAAGAACCGCACTACATTGCACATAGTACAACTTTTTTTAAAGAACTTGGGTTGGATGACAGTTTGGCAACATCAGAGGATTTCATCCGGATGTTCTCTGGCGATACCTCACAGCTGCCAGAACCGTTGCGTCGTCTTGGTTGGGCAACAGGATATGCACTTTCCATCTACGGGTCCGAATACTATGAGCAGTGTCCATTTGGAACAGGTAACGCATATGGTGATGGTCGTGCCATTTCCATCCTTGAAGCAGTGATCAATGGGCAGCGCTGGGAGATGCAGCTTAAAGGTGGCGGTAGAACACCATACTGCCGTGGTGCTGACGGTCGTGCCGTCTTGCGTTCAAGTATTCGTGAATTTTTAGCACAAGAGCATATGCATGCCCTGGGCGTACCGACATCACGCTCTTTGAGTCTGTACACCTCAAAAACAGAGACGGTAAGGCGGCCATGGTTTACAAATGGATCATATTCAAGAGATCCTGAAGTGATGATCGAGGAGGCTGTTGCTATAACAACACGGGTTGCACCTTCGTTTATTCGAGTGGGGCAACTCGAACTTTTCGGTCGGCGTGCCCGTAAAAATGAGCATCCAAAAGCAATGGAGGAGCTTGAAAAAATTGTGTTGCACCTGATCGATCGTGAGTACAGTGATGTCATTGATGAGTCTTTACCTATCCAAGAAAAAGTGATCTTCTTAGCACGTGAATTTGGAAGTAGACTTTCCTCTCTAGTGGCAAACTGGATTCGTGTTGGCTACTGTCAGGGAAATTTCAATAGCGATAACTGTGCCGCAGGTGGCTTCACACTTGATTATGGACCATTTGGATTTATCGATATGTTTGATCCGAGATATCAGCCGTGGACGGGTGGCGGTGTTCACTTCTCATTTCTTAACCAGCCGCAAGCTGCCGAACGTAACTTTCATATGTTCTGCATGGCGTTGAAACCGCTGCTGAAGTCAAATAAGGATGCTCTGGATCAGTTGGATAAGATAAGAGAGGACTTTCCTCAAGTCATGCAGGAGCAAATGATAAAGATGTGGGCTTCCAAGCTTGGATTAAAAACTTTTAATGCATCACTCTTCAATGAGCTTTTGACGCTGATGATAGAAACCTCTGTCGATTATACGATCTTCTTTCGTGAGCTCTCTACGGTACCTGAAGATATCTTTCCGCTTACTAAAAGCTTTTACGGTGACTCCATATTAAATGAAAATATTATAAAAAGATGGTCGGAGTGGCTGGAAAAATGGAAATCACTCATCCATACTACAAACCCTGCCGACATCAACGCCACTTCGGAAGAATCACGTGAAAAGCTTTCTACGAAAATGAAAGCGATTAACCCAAAATACACTTTGCGGGAGTGGTTTCTTGTCCCTGCCTATCAACAAGCCACCAGTGGAGACTATACACTTATTAAAGAGTTGCAGAAAATTATGACAAACCCATATACTGAGCAATCTAAAGAGATAGAGGAGAAATACTATAGAGTAAAACCCTCTGAGTTCTTTAAAATTGCCGGCATATCCCATGTCAGCTGTTCGTCATGATTTTAAACTAGTCTGGATTTTATAAAAAATAGCAAAACAGGAGCATGTCAGGAGAGGGATGGAATACGTTTTCCAACCCTCGCTGTATGCCGGCAAAGCCCGAAATCATGGGTACTTCAATTCTTCACATTTAGATACTCTGCCAAATGTTTTATTAACGCTACCATGTATATAATATTAATAAATATATAATTGCCATAAGGCGTATTTAGACAGCATTGAGATAGTTGCTATTCCTTCTTTTATGTTTAGGAATGATTTATGTATATATCTACTTAAAACAGTCTGTAGTAGGGAGTCCATTTTGAATGCGTGTTTGGTAAATATATGTGAGAGATTTGAAGAAACAACGGATTTTTTCTCAAACAGGTCTCAAGAAAAAGAGGAGATCGTGACAAAACTCTTTTTTGATTTTTTAGAGTGTTTTTCATCTTTGAAAGCAGAAAAACTTGAGTACCCTAAAGAGTTTCAAAACGATGTAAAACTCTATTTGGCAGGTCATGTGATCTTAAAGAAAAAATTTGAAGATGTAGAGATCCGTTATTTGATGTTAAGTGATTTTTACGATTTTTGCAGATTAACAAAAAGGTATAAAAAATAGAAGAAGTCTTCTTTACTATTGAGAATCTTACCCTATGTGGTAGAGTTTTGAAACAAATTAAGAAAGGAAACAGATGTTAAATTTTGGGCCGTTTAAGTCTCTTTCAACGAAAGAGTTTCAACAAAAAAGAGAGGAAGGATTTCCAGTAATCGATGTTAGAAGAGCTGATGAGTGGGAAGAGTACGGTATCATCGAAGGCAGCCATATGATCACATTTTTTGATGAGATGGGGCAATACGACATTGATAAGTTTTTTGAAGCATTTACGAAGATAGTCGTGGACAAGGAACAGCCTTTTATCTTAGTATGCGCACATGCAAACAGAACAAAAACCATTGGTGAGTTACTGGGCTTAAAATATAAATATAAAAATGTATATGAGTTAGACGGCGGGATAAATTGGGGCTGGATCGATAAAGGTTTGGTAACAATAAAATAAATACAAAAAACGGATAGATATCGCAAGTGTTAAATCTGGTCTGGGTCTTAGAATTCTACGTACTCGCCAAATGTATACTACATTCCCATTGCAATAATGGGAAAGAATTAAGGTCATTCTAGATTGATATCTGTATCAGTATCGCTTATGTCGGTATCACTAGTATTAATATCATTTGAGTCAGTATCGTCTGTATCAGTATCACTTGTATCAATATCGTTTGTGTCATTTTCAGCCGTCTCAATATCATTTATATCGGTATCACTTGTGTAAACATCTTTTGTATCAATATCGCTTGTGAAGGTATCATTTGTATCATTAAGAATGACCGCATTACCATCATCCGAACTGTCTAGGCTGCTAGCATCACATCCAATCAAGAACAATGCACTTAATGTAATAATCAATAACTTAATTTTCATTTTTACCTCCTAACAAATTAATTAAGAAAATCATCTTAATTCAGCTTGTGTTCTCTCTAAGAAATACCTTATATAACAGAAATCCGGCTTAAAGAGTATTGTTAGATATATTTTTCAGGATTTCGTTTTAGATGTTCTTCAAAGAAAGACTCTGCTTCTTCTTTAGAGAATTGTTCTGCTAAACTTGAACGTACACACAGAATAATATCTTCATCATCTACTACCCCATATAATCGCCCAAATTTTTGATGACTATTGCATTCATATTCATAAACGGCAAACATTGCTTCATAGATATCATCAGTCATTTGAGCTCCTTATTTCAAAAATCACAATATGTGTGAAGAAGATCGTTACTGTGAAGTATGCATTTTTTACATTCATCTCAAGAAATAAATACTTTTAGTATGGTTTGTAGTTACGTTTTTTATTGATTACACAAAAAGGATATATTAAAATTTTAAAAACTATACTGTAATAGGGCATAGATCTAAAACATTAGATTTTCACTAAAAGAACTTCATTAAAATTATGACGTACTACACTATTGTTATCAAACCAAATACAAGTAACTTCGCTCTCATAAACAGCTTCTATAGTCATCAGAGGGCCACCTGAATTCAATTGAACAGTATCACCTATAAACATAATATTCTCCTATTCATTTTCATTATATAGTATAATAAAATGTAAATAGTGTCAATAAAAATTATTAATAAAGAAAACTTTTTTATAAATATATTTTAAAAACATTTGATAGTAATAAATATAGCTACTATCATTAATTTGTAAAATGATATTAACTATATAGAGAAGGCTTTTTCACTCCCTCGGCTACAATTGGTAAGTGTCCGATTCTTCTGAAGATAAAGCGATTATCAGAGCTAAGTACTTTATCGCCCAAAATGTACATCTGCTTTTGAATTACACGTATGATTTTGACGTACATCCTGACAATGATAAAAATCATCTACTTATCATACTCCATGTAGGATTTTAGAACCTGTACCTAGCAAAATAAAAAGTGGTGATACTGGTATGAATAGAGTATCACCTTTTTGAAACCTTATAAAATAGGGCGATCAGATATTTAATCATTTGGCAGAATCTGCCAAAATTATACGTCATTTTTTTGCTTATAGCGAACTAATCTTTTAGAGGGGCACAAAATAGGGTATTGTGTGAGAGATAGCAAAGTTTTCTAATCTCTCACTGTCAGCCAGCAAAGTCTTAAGTAGTAGACATTTCAAGCCTTTTAATTTAGACAAATAGCCAAAAAGACTATGTGATTAGATTGAAGTCTTTACTCCAAAAGAGAGAAATACTTTTAGTTATTTTATTGAAGATAATTAAGATGTAAGAAGAAAGTAAAGTCAGCCAGAAAGACTCCGGTTGACTTTTATTATATTAGAATTTGTAAGTTACACCATATGTTGTTGCAGTAAAGTCCAAATCACCATTCCAACCATAATATTCTCCTGGTTGAAATGCACCAAGGTCATTATGCATATAGTCTACAAAAACTGAAATATTTTCTGTAACGCTATAGCTTAGGCCTAGACCATAACCAAGAGTTGTTTTGCTTTCGTAAAAATAAGAAGGGTTATTAGCCAAATCAAGTTTTGTATTAGCAGCACCTAGATAAACGTATGGTGAGAAATCACCGATAGCATACATTCCTTTTACATAAAAACCTAAACTTTTGATTGACATATCATAGTCACCTTGAGTTGAATGGTCAGCATCTCCAGAACTTCTGATATATCTAACTTCTGCTGCAATATTTTCATTAAACTCATAACCTACTTGAGCAGTTAGACCTTGTGATTTGATTGTACAATCATCATACTCACAAACATTAGAAATTGTCATTGGTTTAGTATAACCAAGTCCAACATAGAAGCCATCAAAAATAGATGACTGAGCTTCTTGAGTTTCTACTACTGGTTCTACTGGAGCAATGTCACCACCTGCAAATGCGAATGTACTTACTGCCATAGCAGCTACGAATGAAGATGTAATCTTTTTCATTTTTAATCCTTTTTTCCTTTTATCCTTTTATGGATGTGAATAATATTTATTTTTTTCATAATAAGAACTTAAATATTAACAAAACATTAACAAATATTTAACCAAAGCATAACGTGTCCAAGAAAGTACCATAATAACCTGTTCAGCATCTCTTGGCAGAGTCTGCTCATTTAGACGTCATTTTTTGCATGCAGATGACAGTAAAATCGTGTATGACCTAGATAGAGCATGGAGAGAGGGATACCAAAACTTTCGAATCCCTTACTGTCTGCCGGATATAAAATCTTTAACTCAATCATGGAATCCATTTTACTATTCAGTATTAAGTCTACTGTCACTATAATCTCGGAAAAAACAGCATGATAAAAACTCTTCTGGACAAAAACAATAACACTGCCATACTTCTCGCCGGTATACTGGCTATCGTAGTAGGTATAGGTGTGGCACGGTTCGCTTTTACTTCACTTCTTCCTTATATGCTTGAAGACTTTTTAACCCTTTCTTATGCAGGAGTTTTAGCATCATTAAATTTTGCAGGCTATTTGGCAGGTGCTGCTTTTTCTATATTTATCAAAGATATCAATACCAAAGTAAAGTACTTTAGGATAGGTATGGTCCTGAGCATCGTTACGACACTGGTATTGGCTTTAAGCACTAACGAAGCACTATGGCTGGTTTCAAGAGTGATCGCGGGTTTTGGCTCAGCGATGGTCCTGATAGTCGGTGGTGCTATCGTCATGGTCAAGTTGAATTTTGAAAATAAAACAAAAGCTATGGGAATACACTTTAGCGGTATTGGTTTTTCTATCGTTATTTCTGAATTCATAAGCCAATATATTCTCAGAGACAGTACCTGGCATGAAGCATGGCTAGCCTTATCAATATTTGCTTTTGTGGTTACTTTTTATTCTCTTTATATTTTATCTTTTGATAAAGCGATAAAAAAAGAGTCTGTTAAACATCCACTGTCTAAATCCATCTTTTCTACCTATGTCATTCTTCTGATCTTGGCATATTTTACTGAAGGGGTAGGTTTTGTGGTCCAGGGAACTTTTCTGCCGGATATCATTAACTCGCTTGAAGGACTGGAGGGATATGGGAACCTTGGTTGGCTTATTGTAGGTATTTCGGGGATCCCTTCGTCAATACTCTGGATGCGATGGGCTCACAGATTTGGAAGTCTTAATATTATTATTGTCGCTATGGCACTGCAGATCATTGGTATTCTCATTCCTGCATTTACTACAAATATGATACTGAACTTACTTAGTGGTGCGCTTTACGGAAGTACCTTCATCGGTCTTGTAGCACTTTTTTTAAATCTTGGCGGTCTACTTGCCGGGAAAAACCCAGTAGTACTTATGGGAGCGATGACAGCAGCTTATGGGATAGGACAAGTGGGTGCACCACTCTATAGTGTAGCTTTGATAGATTATTTCGGTAATTATAATTCTACATTGTATGTCACGGCATTTATTGTCTTTATCGGGATATTACTTCTGGTGTATGCAAAAAGAATTGAACCGGTGAAGGCGTGATAAAGGCAAGGCTTTAAAGGGATTTTATTCCCTTACTCTCAGCCATCAAATTTTAGTATTTTAAGACTTGGTACTCTGCCCAAAATCAAACTTATTTTAGTTGTAAAGTTTATATGATTATTGATATAGAAATTATCTGTATGTGTGGATATGCAGGTGAATGATTTATATATGAATTATTGTTTCATTAGGTCTATCGTTTAAAAGTTTTTTGGCATTTTTTATTGCTAATCCTGATTTTGAACAGGCAATATCAAATGGTTCATTATTCTTTAAAAGTCTAACTAAAACTTTCAGTCTAGTTTGTGTTGATATATTATTTATAGACATATTTTCTCCTTTATTAAAGTATTGGTTGCGGAAGATGGATTTGAACCACCGACCTTTGGGTTATGAGCCCAACGAGCTACCAAGCTGCTCTATTCCGCGATAAATGTAATTGTGTTGGATGTAAATTATAGATAGGAAAGCTACAAAATAGTAACGAAGTATATCCATATAAACTTAGCTAAGAATAAATATTAAAAAAGTTTATAAATTAGTAGGTCAAGTCATTGCCAGAGTCTGTCATATTTTGTATGTGAGAGCACTTCTTCGATAGTTATTAGATATGTCTCAATAGCATGCATCCCATACAAAGACAACTAAGTATGTTTTTTATTTTATATGCTTTTTATATCTCTTTTTGCCTGTGCCCAATCATCAGGATTTTACTACACAGATAATGCACATCTATCGTATTATACTTTGAATTATGAAATCATTACAAGGAGAAGAAATGAAAAAGATTACACTATCACTAGTCCTACTAAGTACAATAAGTACATTTTCGATAGCAGGTGGTAATATCCAGCCTGTGGAGTCTATTGTAGAAGAAGTGGAGGAATCACCGGCCGGTAATTTCTATGTTGGTGCAGGTTATTCTCATTTGAATATGAATATTGAGGGATCACAAATGCTCAATAGTGTTTTCCATCCACCTGTACTAGGAGAAACCGATATTACCGGACATTCATTACTCTTACTTGCAGGGTATAATTTTAATCAATTTCTAGCTTTGGAAGGCAGATATAGTTTTTCGATGGGTAATCTGGATGTAGAAAATGATGCCGGCGACAGCGAACTTGATGCTGATATGTCTAATCTTGCTTTGTATCTAAAACCAATGTATCCAATAGGAAGTCTGACGCTTTATGCATTGTTAGGATATGGTCAAGTTACTCTGGATGATGGAACAGAGTATTCTGAGAACGGTTTCCAATGGGGAGTAGGGGCTACATATGATGTTTATGAAAATATTGGATTATTTATTGATTATACAAGACTTTACGATGATAAAGGATTTGATAATACCTGGATAGATCAAGACGTCGTTGTCGATGCTATAAATATAGGTGTAACCTATAAGTTTTAAACTTTTCTAATCTGGCAGATATTGCCGGATCCGTACATCATTTGTTTGTCCTATTATCTTAAAAATCACAATTTGACATATAAATGACCTATCCTTTTTTTTCATGCCACAATACTAAAAAAGTATTGAGGCGAACTATGAAAACTTCATCAAAAGAGATGCTTGAGAAGATGAGTGGACTCTTTTATGCCCGTTCAACTCATTATAGGTATAGTAAGCATCCGGAATTTAGTGAAAAATATCGTAATGGAAGATTAGCTGCCTATGATTATATCAGTGATCTTTGTTTTTATTTCCTCCAGGAAGAGAAGCATATCAATGACCGCTTTAAAGAACACATAGTAGAGCAAATGGAGAAATACTCTACTATGAACGATAGTGAATATAAAAAAGGCTTGTATGATGCTTTGAATGATGTATTGGATGAGCTTCACAAAATAAGTAGCATATAGTTTAACTTATACACTACAAATGTGAACTAATTGAAGTGGGGAAAAGGGGGATAAACCTCTTTTCCTTAATCTCCAGCCGGTCCGTCATGACAGTCGTAACAACTGACCTGGTGACCTTTGGTGAAGGCTTTATTATATAATGTTCTATCTGTAAACATTTTAGAGAGTACTGACCCCCGGTAGTCAGATCCATGACATGCTTTACATTGACCTGGCATATCTCCTCCTACATCTTGATGCGCGCTTACCCAGGATGCTCCAACCGGGTGCATTCCATGCGGCCCTCCTGTCACAGTATTTGGTACGGTGTTGTGACATGCGGTACACTCCGCGATAGTCCCGGTATGCCCCTGTATAGTCATACTGAGACGATTATCTGCTTCATGTGCCGGATAGATTGCATGAGTTGATCCATGACATGCTTCACACTGAAGGTTACCGTGTCCTGTACTGAATCTATAAAGACTTAAGCCGTTCATCGGTGTATTTGGATTAGTTGCAAACTTTGTATCCACAGCATTTCTCAAAGTATTGGTTGCAGGATCGATAGCACTTGTTTCACGCACACCGTCATGGTGACATGCTTGACAATTCGGTTCATTCAGCCATCCTTCTCTGTCTGTAGCTCCTACAGCATGCATAGATCCGTGACAGCTTTGACATTGCATCTGTGAACTTCCGTCAGGATTTTGTGCATCACCCATAGCACCTCTTAGACATTTTGTTGCTGCTCCGGGGTGGCAGGCATAACAAGCTGATCTATTTGTACTGTCACCAAGTTGAAGACCGGTATTAGGGTCTGTAACATTTGCATGGAAACCATGCATTGCCTGAGTAAATGGCTTAAGTCCGATACCGACACCCGGTAATGCATTGGATTTATGGCAGGCAACACAGAGTACCGGAGTACCGCTTCTTGCCGTCATTTCAAGCCCCTCACTATTATATTCATAGCCCTTGTTCGCAAGTTCCGTAGCATGGTCGCTTACAGCGCTAGGTTGTTTATCATCATGCAGTCTAAGAATATTGTATTTGTAGTCTTTTTCAGCATCTGGATCACCAACCCAGCCTGCATTCGGCTTGGCTGCTGCAACATTGTTACTGGTAGAATGACATCGTTTACAGTCCATTTCATCACTGACAGGAAGTACGGTTTCTACCTGTGCAAGTATATTTCCTTGTGTGTCTTTTGCCGTGACTTTAACCAATGGATAGTAATTTTTTGTACCGTCATCATTGTATGGTGTGAGGGGGATACCTTCAGCCTCCCACCAATGATGATCGTTGTTAAATGTCATTTGGGCAGGTGTTTTACTTGCCATAGGGTTGCCGGTAAGACCAATATCAGGTGCCAGATTCGCGCCAAAAAGATCGATGACATAGTCCCAGAAGTTTGTTTTGCTCTTTCCATCTGTTGTCTCTATACTGGTTGTATTCCATTTATTGTCCACACCCGGTGTTGCTTCATACGTTAGAATGATACCGGAGGTTACCAGATCACCGTTCTTATCTTTGATCTGTGCATGCAGGTTATTATATGGAGGGAGCACAGAGAATACTGAGAAATCTTTCCCATCCATACAGTGCATACCAAGATCATTCCACGCAGAAAGTACATAAGCACTTCCAGTAGTACCGCCACCGGTGCCTCCAGTATTTCCAGTATCTCCGTCATCACCGCTATCGCTGCCGGTACCTCCGCCTCCACACGCGATCAAAAAAGGTACTGAAAGTATCATTATGAATGTAGAGAGTTTTTTCATTCCAATCTCCTAGACTATTGTGATATGATGAATTATAAAATTGTATTATGAAGATTTGATGAACATTTGCATTTAGAGTGTCAATACCTCTCCAGTTGATAAGAGGCAAAAAGTATCATCTTCTTTTTCTGCAATATGCTGTATCCATTGAAATGGTTCATCGAGCGGTTCGTCACTGAGTTTGAATGTACCGTAGTGCATTGGAATCATGGTTTTTGCACGTAGTTGTTTGAAGGCCTCATAAGCTTCCTGTGGATTGAGATGATTTGCTTTCATGATAAAGTCTGGTTTATATGCACCGATGGGAAGCAGGGCAAAATCTATATCGTAGCGTTGGCCGATTTCTGTAAAGTGTGTTCCAGATGCCGTATCCCCGGCAAAATAGATAGTTTTATTCTTATAGCGAATAATATAGCCGCCCCATAAGATACGGTTGGTATCAAGTACCCCGCGTCTGCTCCAGTGTCTGGCCGGTACAAGTGTGATTGTAAGATCATCAATTTCAAAGTCTTGATACCAGTCCAGTTCCTGTGTAGATACCTGTGGAGCGATCTTATTGACAAGTGTACTCATTTTAAGAGGGATGATGGCTTGGGGAGATTTGGAAGCAATAGTTTGGATCGATGTTTTATCAAAATGGTCATAATGTGCATGAGAGATCAGCAGGTAGTCTACGTTACCTAACTCTTCTACACCATAGGGAAAATCAATCTGGCGTTTATAAAAAGGGATATTTCCAAAGACAGGATCTATCAGTATACGTTTCCCGCCTAATTGGATCAGAAAGGAAGCGTGTGAGAGCCAGCAGATAAAGTCCTCTGTTTGTGTGAGCTTATCAGGTTCACGGTTGACCTTTAGCGGTAATGTTTCAGGATTTTTAATAGTTTTCCGTGGTGCCTGAAGGACCTTCCATCGGAAGATATGCCAAAGATTAACTTCCTTGGAACTATCCAAAATACCGCCAAAACGTCCCTTTATATAGTGCTTCATTATTTCTCAAAAAGTGTTGAGAGTGTATCGGGAGCGATGAACTCGATGTCAGTGATCTTTTGGTTTTTTAGCTTATAGACCGTGATCTTGCCTTCTTGCTTGTCAAACTGTCCGCCAAAATCATCGTTGATCAACATGACGGAGAATGGATATTTCTTCATCTTAGGCATGGCAAACATTGAAGTAATGAAAGAGGGCATAGTGCTAATATCAGAGATATACTTGGTATGGTGAGTTTCCAAAAAAGCAGATGGCTGCTTTTTGAGGTAATCACTGATGGCAACTGATATATCCTTTTCAAATGCCATAATGATCATGGTATCTTTGTTTGAAACCGTGAACTCTTTGTCGAACTGATCTTTTAAAGTGATCTGCGGAAGTGTATCACCGATATTGAACTGGGCAAAGAGACCCATCGTTGAAAACAGGCTAATAAGAAGCAGCTTTTTCATAAGAATCCTTTTTTAGATAGAGTAAATAGACCAGTGCAAATGAAAAGTCCACTGCAGCGATGGCCAAGGCGATCCATCCAAGTATATTCGCTTGATAAAGAGCGAAAAATCCACCGGTAGTAATGATACGTATCGCCGAGGTCGAAAGAGCCATAGGGTGTGCATAGTGGTTATAGAGATAACCTATCAGGTGGGTAATACCTACTGCAGTTACAAATCCGAAGACAATGTACTGGTAGCCGCCGTAAAATGGTTGTTCGATGATATCATAAAGTGCCTTTCCAAAGAACAAAAGCATCGCACCTCCCAATCCGTCTGAAGCAAAAGCGATCAGATGATAGAGCTTGAGAGGTGTCAGTGTAGAGATCACATTTTGCACTGTACTGCGACGGAGATAGACACTCCAGAACAGAAGTGCTGCCAAAAAGAGCGCACCAAACAGGGCACGCCATTTCCACATCGTTTCAATATCTACATGGATGAAACCTGCCTGTGAAATACCGCTGATACTTAGTACTATTGCCATCAATCCCAGTAGCATAGTGAGGGTATAACGCATAGCTCTTGAAAACTTCACATAAGGCTCTATGATCGAAAGTGCCAAAAAAAGTACACCGATACCTACAGCGATATGGGCATGGCCTACCACAAGGTCGTTACGGTGAAAGAGTGCACGAAGTTCGGGGATAAAAAGGATATTACCCTCGATATCGACGAACAAAAATGCAAGTATGGATATCAATAGCGTCAAATCTGTCTTTATCGAGAGTCCGGCATCCTTCCACCAGTGGTAGAGTGTCGGAATATAAAACAGGGTAAGGTACTGTAAAAACCATTCTGCTTCATAGCTGAGTTTACCCACAAAACTGCGGTAGAGTACAGAGAGCAGATAAAAGCTCAGCGGAATGATCCAGAGGATATGCCATCTGGTTGTAAAGCTTGTATGAGGTGAGGCAAGTTTGATCGCCAGATAGTAGATCGCCATCAATGCAAAGCTCATCCCAAGGGTATTGTCCCCATGAGGTCCCAGATGCATCTGCTCTACCTGTCCATAGTTAGGATTCATCAAAAGCAGAAGCGTAAAGGGGCTGATGATGACCAGTGCCAATGATACTTTGACCCATTGGGGTTTGATCGTGTAATTTTTGATACTTTTAAAAATAGCAATAATATAAAACAGCCCTGCAAATGCAAGAATACCGTTGAGTTCGTAAGGAAAATCGTAAAATGGAAGTGACCTTGTATTGCCTGCAAGCAAAGCAAGTATCATAAAAACCAGAAAGATATACCAGAGTATAAAATACTTTTCCAGATAGTCTAGACTTTCAGCAGTCAGTACGTTTTCTTTGTCAAATAATGCAAAAGGCAGTAGTGAAAGCATCAATGGTATAAAGCCGTACAGCATGAGCGAGATATGCAGACTTCGTGCGATATCAGGACGTATCAGATCAGTAGCTATACCTATCAACTGTACAGCATAGATCACGCCGAACATCGCTCCCAGTATCAAGAAAAGATAGGAGATAGAGATATGTCTTTTTAGCATAAACGGCCGTCCTTAAGAGAAATGATCCTGTCACCTGGCTGGATGCGGGAGTGATCATGGGTGGCAACTACCACTGTTGCAGCCATACCGCGCAGGAGCTCAAAGACGATTTCGGAGTTTTTGGAATCGAGGTTTCCTGTAGGTTCATCGGCAAAGATAAACTCTGGTTGATTGATCATCGCTCTGGCGATCGCTGCACGCTGTCTCTGACCGCCGGAGATCTGATCTGGATACTTTCCTTGAAGATGTCCGATATCGAGTTGATCGAGAAGTACTTCAATCTCTAGTTTTGGGCGTTTTGTTACCATAGCGATGTTCTCATAGACATTCAGATGACTGATCAAATAGTGAAACTGAAAGATAAAACCTACCTTCTGATTACGGAAGCGGTTGATATCAGGTATCTCTTTACTTGAGACATCATTATAATAGATCTCACCTTCCGTAGGTTTCAGAAGAGTAGAAACGATAGAAAGCAGGGTTGACTTTCCGCTGCCGCTCTCTCCTGTAATAATATTGAAACTGCCTGTTTCAATCGAAAGATTGATATCATGCAGTATCTTTTCGTCTTCATAGGAGTGTGAAATATGTTCGAGTTGCAGCATTTAACTTCCTCTGTTTATAAGAATGATCGGATCGATACGTGAGGCGATCACAGCCGGGATTAGTGCACCTATGACGGCCATGAGAATAGAGCCTATCAAAAGTTTTACAAAGAGCATGTGATCGATCTCTCCACTTAGATAGCCCTGGAATTTTTCTACTTGTTGCAGTTGATCAAGCAGTACCAGACTTATCCCGTATGCGATAAAGAAAGCCAACAGTGTAAGGCCAATAACTTCGGTGATAGTCTCTATGATGATCTTTTTCTTGGAAAAGCCCATAGCACGTTTGATTCCAAACTCATAACGTCTGTCATTGATCATCATACTCATCAAACTTACTATGGCCAAAAATCCCATAAAAAAAGAGATAGAAGCGATCACACCGCTTGAGATACGGATGATCTTGAACTGGTTATAATTGTCAATGAACTCGGTTGTAGATTTGACATCGATATTTTGACTTAGCAATTTGATCTTTTCTATGATGTCGTTACTACTTAGGCTGATATCTTTGAGTGAGACAAGAAGGAACGATGCACTTTTTTTGAAAAGTTTCTCTGCATCTGTGATCGGGATGACAACACCGCCGTTTTCAAACCCTATCTCACTTTTGTAGATACCTGAAACATGAAAATCTGTGCCCAGCAGCTGGATATTTTGAGGGAAATCCAGAATCGAAGCGATGGTTTCACCAAGGATCACCTCGCCGTCCATCGGGTAGTCGCCTTTGCTCAACTGATAGTTTGACATTCGGTTTTGGGTGACACCGTATATACCTGCGATAGGAACTATATCTATTGCTCCGGCACCTACGATCACACCTTGTGCAGATGCTACACCGTCAAGTTTTGATATGGGCTCTATCAGGGTACGGTTAACGTCACTGAAGAAAGTATCTGCCACTCCGCGCTGCATGACGATGATATCACCGTCAGTTTTGAGCATAGAGGCATACATACTGATGATCCCGTTTCCAAGCGACGTGATCAGAAAGATCGATGCAATAGCAGAGATGGCTGATATCAGTATCAGCATCGTTTTGTACTTATAGCGTAAAAAGGATTTGAACATTGTTCTTTACTTGTTTTTGAAATCTACATTGATTGTAAGATCTACTTGGTCACGAACCGTTAAAAAAAGCAATTTAGGCGGTTTAACTCCATAATTTGACATCAAAAACGATGACTTTCCGCTGATATGTACTTTATTACCTTTTTGCATGATATTTGCATCAATACTTAGAGGCTTCTTTGTACCGTGAAAATCAAGGATCCCATTAATTTTATAGCTATTTGCTTCTTGAGCTACTTTTGTGATCGTGTAGGTTGCTTGAGGAAACTTCATACTATTGATAGCTTCATACATATGCTCATCCCTATCAGTATTATCACTTTTCAGTCCTTGCATCGAGATATCGATAGAACCGTTAAGTGTTAGGGGGTCGCTTGCCATTTTCAAATGTGAGTTCAATCCGGAAGTTGAAGGTTCTATGGCAGAATCACCGAATACTTCAGTATGTGCTTTAACGCTGCCTTGAGTGACACTTAGATTACCGGCATTTAGCCATGCTGTAACGAGAGATAAGAGTAGAAGTGATTTTTTCATAGGTTTTCCTTTTTGTTGAATTTTATGATTTTGGCGTGACTATCCATAAAGATAGTGTTTTACGCAACTTATGGTTGTTGACAACAATATACTTAGCAATATAAGTAAGCAGCAGAATGAACCAAAGTGCCCAGGCAACATAAAACGATCCTTTCAGTGCGATAAGCAGTCCCATCCCTGAAGCTCCCCAGAGACTGAGTGCCATGACTGCGAGCAGGGCATAAGGAAGCTTCATCAGTTCTTTTAGGATAATCACGTTGTAATATGAGATCACAAACGGATAGATAAGGCTAAGCATCCATTGCCATCCTGAAGCATAAGCACTGTAAGCCAAGAAAAAGAGTGCCACCATCACGGCGTCATTGTGCTTATACTCTCTGGCTTTGTAAGCAGCTATGAGTCCAAGTACGTGAAACGCGATAATGTTCAACGTATAGGAGTGTTCTCCCCATATATGCATGATCTCATTGCGGGAAAGTGACTCAAAGAGTGCCGCATCTAACAGCAGCCATAAAAAGATAGCGCCGGCACCATAAAGTGATATAAACCGGGTGCTCTGCTTTTTTAGATCTATTTGTGAAAAGAGTGATGCTCCAAATGCTACAGCTGATAAAAAGAATGCAATAGAAGTTCTCTCAACTGCGGGTACACTAAAATAATAAGTCCCGTAGGTATAAGAGAGTGCCAGTGCCAAAACTGCCAGCCATAATCGGTCAATACGTGCAATAAGCATAGGTGCGGTCAATCCGCTAATAAGTCCCATTAAAAACAGTTCTATTCCATTGGCACTGGCATAGTGAAGTGAAAGAAACAGTTGTAACAAAAGCAGTGGAGGGATTAACCATCTACGTTTCTGATAAAGAAAGATCGAAGCGATGATCCCCAGGATACCTCCTGTAGGTACCATCCATACTTGTAGGAGATCAGAGTGGTGATACTCGACAATGCCTGTTTGAAGTATCAAAAGATAGAAAGTAAATTCTGATGCAAATAAAAATAAAAATCCAACTTGCATAAAGTGAGTCCAGGATAATGATTTCATGATTTGACTCCGTGAAATTTATTGTCAAAGTCTAAAATAGAATTATGAAGATTTGATGAAGAGATGTTTTATACCTATTAAGCCGAAACAACTTATAATATTTCTTCATAAGGAGTAGCTAGATGCATTTACTTGTAGTAGAAGATGAACATACTGTAGCAGATCAACTCAAGCAATTGTTGGAGCAGGAACGTTATAGCTGTGATGTGGCATATAACTACCGAGATGCGCTGGAGTTGATCGATGAGAAAAATTATGATCTGATTTTATTGGATTGGAATCTTCCTGACGGTGATGGTCTGTCCTTGTTGAAACTGATGAGAGAGGAGAATACCAATACTCCTGTCTTGATGCTCTCAGCGAAATCAGAGATCGATGACCGTGTAGAGATACTGGATGCCGGCGGAGATGACTATCTGAGCAAACCTTACTCAAATATCGAGCTTTTTGCACGTATCAGGGCACTGTTACGTCGGGATACAACACAGAAAAATACGCTTTTACAATGCAAAGAGTTAACACTTGATACCAGAAGTCACGAGGTAAAGGTATCGGGTAATCCTATTCATCTGAGCCAAACTGAGTATAGCCTGCTTGAACTGTTGATGCAAAACAAAAATATTGTATTGACACGTTATCAGCTTAATGAGCATATCTGCCGTGAATACAATAGTCTTAAGCAGAGTAATCTGGTGGATGTGCATATCAAGAACCTTAGAAAAAAGATAGGCATTGAAGATTGTATCATGACGGTACGTGGAGTAGGGTATACGATCAAAGATAAATGATCTTATGAGAGATAACTTTTTTTAGAATAAGGGTAGCTTTCGTACCGTATCCTAACCCTCGGCTCTCCAGTATGATATCTGCGTCAAAGAGATGTGCAAGCTTTTTGCTTATCGCTAGTCCCAGTCCACTTCCTTTTTGATGTATATGGTCTTTACTCTTGGCCTGTGTGAAATCTGTAAAAAGCCGTGAGAGGTCTTCTTGCGTGACACCGATACCACTGTCCTCTATCACTATGCACAGGTTTTCTCCACATGTTTGTATAAAACACTCTATCGATCCCTTTTCGGTAAATTTTATGGCATTGTTAAAGAGATTGATAAGTATCTGTTTGAAAAATCTTTCATCGATACGAAGTTTCATCGGTGTTGAGAGTTTATCTATTAGTGTGATAGATAGCCCTTTTTGTTCTGCAAGTAATTCGAGCATGTCAATGACATCTTTGGTGATCTGCGTGATCTGCTCACTTGTTTTGTCTATCAAAGTAGTTGTGACCTTGCCGGCTTCGATCTGTACCAGATCAAGTACATCGTTGATCATACCTAGCAGATGGTCTGCAGATATTTCGATTGTAGCTATTTTGTCAAGCTGTTGATCGGTAAGATTCTCATAAGCGAGCAGGTATTGTGTAGAACCGAGTATGGTATGAAGCGGTGTCCTAAGCTCATGTGACATATGAGAAATGAAGGTCGATTTTGCATGGGAGACCGCTTTTGTCTGTTCTATCAAACGTATTTGGTCCAGCTGCAGCATAATCATCGTTGCAATAGAATGGTAAAATTTTGATTCATAAGGATCATCAGAGATATTAGATGAAAGAATGGAAATACTACCGTAATAATCACAGGTTGTCTGCTGAAAATTTCTGATATAAAGTAGCATCTGCTGGGTTGTTCCATTCGTTTGCATACTTGGATACTCCGAAGTGAAGACAAATTCCTTATCCGGCATTAGAACTTTTAGTTTTTCAATAGCCGTTTTGATACACTCCTCTTCATTTTGAGTTTGGATCAGGTGATTGAAAATATCAATAAGCTGAATAAAACGCAGCAAACGGAGTTGATTTTCTTTTTCAAGTTTCTCAAATGCGCTGTTGGTTTCACGTATCAGCAGGTTAAAGTCATTAGCCAGTTCACTGATCTCTTCTTCTGCCTCAATCTCTACTTGGGTAGTGTAATCTTGTGTAGAAGTGATGGATTTTGTTGCTCTTGAGAGTTTGGCAATAGGCTTGAGGGTACGTCGGCTTATCCAAATGGATATTACCGCAATGATCAAAAACCCTGATATAAAGAGTATCCATATAAAAAGTATAAAGTCATTCAAAAATTTTAATGCCACCGTTTTATCGATGCTATAGATGATGGACCAGTGTGAAAGTACGCCCAAAAGAGGCTCTTTGATAATCAGATATTTTTCACTGATCGTTTGGTGGATATCAGCATAATCGGAAATATAAAATGAGCGTTTTCCCCCTATAATTTGCTTACTTTGAGCATTGAGCAAAACCGAGTGTATACCAGGTTGATAGGTAGTATAAGCTGAGAGATTGGTTAAATAGTATTCAAAGACCAGGTAGCCTATTTGACGGTTGTTCTGCATGGAGGAATATATCGGTGAAAATATGATGACACTGTTTGGTGTTTCATAGATACCCTCTCCGGCTGCCTGCACCTCTTTAAGTTTTTTCAAGGAAAAAAAAGTATGGTTTTTAGAAACATTTGATGTTGCAATGATCTTTCCATCTTCAGAGAGTGCGAAAAGATCTATATCAAGTTCAAGATCTGTCTGTTTCTGCTCTAAAAGTTTTGCAATTCGTTTGTCGATATCCTCAACGATCATATCGTTCATCAGATCCAGTGAAGCTAGAAAATGAACCTCTTTTTTTAAGTAGTTTAACTCCTGATCAATTTTCTTTTTTGTTTGGTCTAGCTGAGTATGATAGGTCGTTAGGGTATCTTCGAGTATTTTTTTCTCACCAAGATGATGGCTATAAAGCAAGATCAAAAGATAAGGCAGGAATCCAATGGTAAAGAGGGCGATAAGCAGTTTGTTTTTCAGTGTTTTTGGCAGCAGGTTCATGTAACTCATCGTTTGTTGCCTTTATAGATGACTTTGACATCATCAGTTACGGCACGTTGAGGGATATATCCTATGGCACCTTCTACTTTTTTGACAAACATCAGTATACTTTGTACGGATTCTACTCGGTAAGGGGGTCTATGCCCTCTATAGTGTTGTTTCATCCAGTAGCTGTCAAGCTCTCCTGGTGTCATTTCAAGAACATCACTTTCAAATGCTTTACGCAGCGGATTATCAGGAGGAAGATTGAGCGTTGTAAGTTTTGTATCTCCCCAAAACCGTCTTTCTTTAAGATAGATCGATTTTGCCTGCGATTTTGTAAGGTTTTTGATCGGACTTTTAGGGTGTGTGACCAGTACAAATGACTCTCCATGCAATATCAATAAGGAGAAGATCAATATACAAATGATTCTAAACATCCCCATCCTTAATCCTTAAAAGAGTATAGAGAGAGATAGAAGCATTTGATTCTTTTCGTTGAAGGAATGCCACTGGTATTCAGCTTTGAGTGCAACAGGGAAGTAGGGTCTATAGGTATATCCGAAGACTAAAAAAGTATCTTTGGAACTTTGTTCATTGTCTTTATAACTTTCCACTCTTAAAATAGTCTCATGTTGTTCCGTTAGAGTATGTATCCATTGCAGGTAACCTATATAAGAAAGTGTATTTTTACCGTCTTTCCATTGTGTTCCGAGCTCTCCTTGTATCTTTTCATTTGAAAGATTCGTGTTGAATGAACCTAACAAATAGTTATATGATGTTCCTGTAAGCATTTGGAAATAACCGGTATTGAACTGATAAGTGATATCATCATTTTGGAAAGATACTCCTAATCCAAAATGCTGATCAATTTCAAAGTTATTATAGATATCATCATTAATTGTCTTATCAAGATCTTCACTGTGCTGAAACATCGTATTGATTGTAAGCATATTTTCGTTTTGTGTTTGATAAGTAAATTCTAAACCGGTGGTATATTCGGGAAACAGTCTTTCAACGATAATTGGACTGGAAGTAGTATCTCTTAGGACATTGATAGGGTTTTTGTTCCAAAAGCCGATAGGCGAATTATATTTTCCCGCCTTGATAGCATAGTTTTCATCAAAATCATAGTTGAAATAGAGTCGTTCGATATGAAAACGTTGATGTTGTTCTTCCATCGCTTCATTACCGAAGACTTCGGTATACACATCTTCAGCTTCCATTTCGATCATATAGCTAAAACGGTCTTGTTCTCCATAAAGCATCAGTGCCAACTCTTCAAGTTTAAGTACTCTGTTCCCCTCTGAAGGCCTGCTATACTCAAGTGAGGTATATCCTCCAAGATAAAGTGGCAGATCACCAAGCTGTAGCCCCTGTCCAAGCTGATACTTAGCATCTGAAGCGAAAAGCGATGAAATGAAAAAAAGAGAGTATGTGAGGATAGGATGTTTCATCTAACTAAGCACCTGATACGTTGAAATTAATAAATTGTAGTATAACATTTTATAATTAAGTGATTTTCAAAATATTTTTATTATTGATATATGATAAAACAGATGTTAAATGTTACGAAGTGTTTATTATCTGTATACAATTGTTAATGTTTGGTTTGTCGTTTGTTTATAAGTTTAAACTATCATAATGAAGAGCTTGAGGCTTCTTACTTCCTCTTCTTCCCTTTTTTCAAGCCTCAAACTCTTTATTTTATCTTCTATGAACGTTAAAGGGTTAGATAAACTCTTGAAGTGTAGTATTGTTCATGATAGATTCATCCCAAACAACATAATTATTTCTGGTCATATCATGATATTTTGTTTGTGCACCGTTTGATATTCCGTCTTGTGTGGCTTTGGTTCCTTTTGCACTTTTTTCTGTCCATCCAAGATCCACAAATGTCTTCTCCAGTTTTCGTCTATCAGTACCAAGCTTTTCAGCTAGTTCATGAGCTGTTAAGACTTTAACGGGTTTTTTTTGTATATTTACAGGTGATTTATTTGTACTTTTGCTTTCTTTACTTTTTAAAAACTTTTTTAAAATTTTCATACTTCCTCCTCAACTCTTATAAGAGAGAAGTATATCAAATTTATTTATATGAGACATATATATAAATAAAAATAATTAAAATATTATTTTTTATGTCCATAAAATACTCAACAATGATATGGCAAACGCATTACAGTAAACAGGGGTATGTGATAGATGTGTAGGATATATCAAAACATCGATATCATTAATTTTAGTTTGTTTGATCGAAACTAAAATTTTCTTCGTGTTATTTGAGTGTCTCTAATTATTTTGATTAACTAAGTATGTAAAAGGGGAGGTAGGAATTTAAAGTTTTCCTATCTTCCAACCTTTTATCATATGATTTAGCTTTTGCTGAACTATCTTATAAACGGACCGCGAATATATCCCCATGGATTCATATGTAGTTCCATCTGATTTCCGTTTTTATCCTCAATGATTGCCCAGTACATCGTTCCCATCGGTACTTTTTCTGATGCCATTTTGGTAATAGTGAAGCCTTTAAGATGTTTTTTTACAAAAACTTCGAATTTTTCTCTAGCTTCTTTCTCCTGTATTGTTTTATCTCCATCATAATGTCCGCGCATGTGATATGTTCCACACTCATCACAAAACTCATAGTTTCCGGGTCCCATCATATGATATCCTGGCCCCATATTCATTGGATACCTTGGAGCTTCTTCCGCCATCAAACTAAATGGCAGCATGCACAGTCCTAGAATCATTGATGCACGTACTAACTTTCTCATCTTTAATCCTTTCATTCTATTTTTTTTACTATATCCGTTATCTGTGTAATGGATATGTACTGCGAAAAGCATATAGATATAAAAAGGTATAAAATTACATTATGAAATTTAAACAAATAAGTCTATAAGGGACATTGACAACTTATGAAAAATGATCTATGATTTAAATAATTAAACAAGGATTTTTGTCTAATGTATCTCTTGCCATAAAATAAAAGAAGGCAATATGAATTCTGAAAATACTGTTGTTATCGTAGCTGATCTGGTGAAAACCGATAATAATAAGATTTTATCCCATTTTGAATAACTTATTTGTTCCAGCAATAAATGGGACAAATAATGCTTATCAATTTTTTATCTTTCTAACTCTTTAACAAATTAATCAAATTATTTTCATAATGGTGCGTTTTTCTTATACAATATAATATGATATTCTAATATATTAAGTAAAAAGGATTGAACATGGCAACGATTACTTCTCATGGTGCAGCAGGAGTTGTGACAGGTTCTTGTCATTTGTTTGCGATAGAGAATGGCCCTCGAATTCTTATAGATTGCGGTATGTATCAAGGCCCTGAAGAGGAGCAAAATTTCGGACCGTTCCATTTTGATCCTAAAGAGATCGACTACCTGTTGATCACCCATGCACACTTAGATCATATCGGGCGCATTCCCAAACTGGTAAAAGAGGGCTTTAAGGGTACGATATACACAACAGAGGCAACTGTAGAGCTAGCTGAGATCATCTTAATGGATAGTGCCAAGATTATGAAAGAAGACTATGAGACCAGATATAGGAAGGCCCAAAGAAAAGGTAGCGAAGATGATGAAAGGCTGCCACTGTATGAAGAAGAAGATATAGAGGCAACATTTAATCTGGACTGGTACATTTGTGAATATGATAATCCTGTATCCCTACAGGAAGGAATAAATGTGACATACCGTGATGCCGGTCATATCTTGGGATCAGCATTCATAGAGATCTCTTACAAGGAGAGAGGTGTTGAACAAACGATTGTTTTCTCAGGAGATATAGGTCATGACAATAATATAGTACAACATGATCTCGCAGAGTGTACTCATGCCAATACACTTTATGTAGAATCAACCTATGGTGATCGCAACCATCAGAGTACAGAAGATACGATCAATGAATTTAAGAAAGTCGTGATAGAAACATTAAATGACTGGGGAAACGTACTTATCCCGTCATTTGCAATAGAGAGAACCCAAGAGATCTTGTGTATTCTTAAAGAGATGCATGATAGAAAAGAGCTGCCTCAATGCAGGATCTTTTTAGACAGTCCTATGGCTACCCGTGCGACGCAAGTATATAATAACTATTCTCACCTTTTGAGTAAAAAATGTCAGGACTTCAAAGAACGTGACGGTACCATTTTTGATTTTGAGTGGTTGGTGTATACCCCGGATGTCGAGGCATCAAAACAGATCAACGAATTTGACCGACGCACCATTATCATTGCAGGTAGTGGTATGTGTACAGGAGGCAGGATCTTACATCATTTTAAAAACCGTCTTTGGAACAGAAAAAATACATTGATATTTGTCGGTTATCAGGTTGAAGGTACCTTGGGAAGACATTTGGTCGATGGTGCCAGATGGGTAAAGATCTATGGTGAAGATATTCTTGTAAAAGCATCAATCCATACGATCAACGGATTTTCGGCTCATGCTGATCAAAATGCTATCATAAAATGGATTTCCAATATAGAGGATCTTAATCGTATCTTTTTGATCCATGGTGAAAGAGATAAACAGATCATACTCCGCAGTGTCTTGGAAAATGTTTTTAACCAGAAGGTACATATTGTAGAACCCGAAGAGGTGATCTACCTATAAATATTAAACCGGAGTGAGGCAAAAGCCTATCAGGTTTTTCTTCTACTCGCTTTCTTCATAACACTCTGCGAGGCTATCTTGAGGAGTTGTGTTGAGTTGAAAAACTTTGTTTTTTTTACAAACACAAAAAAGAGCTAATAGTATAAACCATCCAAATATTATTCCAGAACCCATTTTATCCCCCTTTCGAGATTTCAATGTTTCTTTTTTATATGTCTCTCTTACGCACCTGTGTGAAATCTTTCATAATGAAAACTTTATTTTTTACTTTATCAACATTGTGTGCACTATATATGTACTGTAAGATTGTTTCTTTGTTTATCATTTAGAGACAGTTTGTATCTAATCACACTCTTTTAAGCTATAGACGGCATCATCCATGCAAAGCATTGCATATTTATTTTGTATACTACTACCATGCTCCAGGATGAAATTTTGTAGTCGATTTCTATTGACACGTGTATTGTCTGACCCATAGATCTCTTTCATCGTATCATGTGGCCTTCTGTATTTTTTTATTTCAGGATGTTGTTTGTCGCAGTTTACGATACATTGGAGCTGTGTATAAATGTTTGTGCCCTTGGCAAACAAGGCTGACACTGCTAAGATATTCATTTTGACCTCTTCTTCCCCAAAAGAATTTTATTATAATGAATCTATACTTATGTACTCTAGGAGAAGATAGAAGTAGGATTTATCTAATAGTAGCTATTTGGTCCATCGAATGCGTATCTGTTTTTCGAGTTCAATGATTAAGAACATTAGGACAGAAATCCCTAGGATGACAAGCATATCAAAAAGTCCCACTGCTTCAGTTTCAAAAATGCTTTGCAGCCAGGGTAGGTAAGTAAGTGCAAATTGACCGAAAACCACCATACTGATAGATATCCAAACCGTAGTAGTTGCACGTATGGATTTCCATCCCCAGATAATATTGTGCATATTACGGATGAATAGCAGATGAAAGATCTCCATACATACGAGTGTATTCATTGCAATGGTACGTGCAAGATTTTCTGTATACCCCTTCCAAAGCGCATATTCATAAATTCCGAAGATCCCTACTAAAAATAGGCTTGCCACCAGTATGATATGCCATACGAGTCCGCCACTAAGTAGTGATTCATTACGCGGGTGCGGAGGGCGTTGCATAGTATGCTCTTCAATAGGCTCAAATGCAAGGGCGATACCGAGAGTGACTGCTGTGATCATATTAACCCATAATATCTGTATAGGTGTGATAGGAAGACTGAGTCCAAATAAGATTGCTGTAATGATTGTCATGGCTTCCCCTGCATTGGTAGGAAGAGTCCAACTGATTACTTTTTTGAGATTATTATATACGGTACGTCCTTCGCGCACCGCAGCGACAATTGATGCAAAGTTATCATCGGTTAGAACAATTTCGGCAGCCTCTTTTGCTGCTTCTGTACCGGTCCGTCCCATGGCAATACCTACACCTGCACGTTTGAGAGCAGGGGCATCATTGACACCGTCTCCAGTCATGGCAACGGTCATCCCCGATGATTGCATAGCCATCACTAGGCGTAATTTGTCTTCAGGGCTTGTTCGCGCGAATATTCCTGTTTGCATGATAGCGTCGGGTAGGGCTTTATCATCGATTTTTTCAAGTTCTATTCCGGTAAGTACTTTTTCGCTATGGTGCAATCCTAGTTGCTTGCCGATCGCAACTGCAGTAAGAGCATGATCACCTGTGATCATTTTAACTTCGATGCCCGCACGGTGGCACTCAGCGATCGCTTCTATCACTTCTGCGCGTGGAGGGTCGATCAATCCCACGAGCCCGAGAAAAATAAGAGAATCGGTTATATCATCATGTTCAAGCACCGTATGCCCTGGCATTACCGGTTTGAGAGCGAAAGCTAGTAATCTTTGTCCTTGAGCTGCGATGGAATCAGCTTGTTCCTTCCAATAAAATTTATCGATTGGTTCATTTTCGTGATTGCTGCAGCGTTGCAAAGTACACAAGTCAAATAGCACCTCTGGTGCACCTTTGACGAAGATAAACGCATTATTATCATGGTCGTGGTTAAGGGTGGCCATGTATTTGTATTTGGTATCAAACGGAATTACATCCGTACGTAACCACTCTTCTCTTGTCTTGATAATATTAATCCCGGTTTTACCTGACAGGGCAAGTAATGCACCTTCCATAGGGTCACCTTCTACACTCCAGTGTTCATTATCATGAAGTAGTCGGGAGTTATTGCACAATGTAGCTGCTAGTCCGATCTCTTCGAGAAGAGGGTATGCAGCGACATTAACTGTTGTTTTATCGACTTTTATCTCTCCGGATGGTTCGTAGCCTGTTCCGGTGATTTCAAATTGATCTTTGCCGGTAACAATGGAGACTACATTCATCTCATTGCGTGTCAATGTTCCTGTTTTGTCTGAACAGATCACAGAGACAGATCCAAGTGTTTCAATGGCTGGAAGGCGACGTACGATGGCATTTCTTTTTGCCATAGCCTGTACGCCTACAGCAAGTGTGATGCTAAGCACCGCGGGTAAACCTTCCGGTATGGCAGCAACAGACAGACCCACAACAGCCATGAATATTGTTGTAAAATCCTGGTGCAAAACATAATAACTGAAAAGCAGTATCATCGCTGCTACAGTCAAAATAAAGAGTGTAAGTAATTTAGCAAAACGTGCCATTTGTATTACTAATGGCGTATTGAGTGTCTCCACGCTTGAAAGCAAACCGCTGATACGACCAATTTGAGTTTGTGTGGCTGTAGCAACTACTACTCCTATGCCTTCACCGCTTGCTACCGTAGTTCCGCTAAATGCCATACTGAAGCGATCACCTAAAGAGGATTCTGCTTCAGTTGCCTCAATATGCTTCTCAACGGTGATCGACTCCCCGGTGAGAACAGCTTCCTGAATCTTCAGTCCATGGATACTTAACAGGCGTAAATCAGCAGGTACTTTATCTCCGGCTTCAAGTAGTACGATATCTCCGGGGACCAATGATTCGGCTGAAATACTTTGATGTTTTCCCTCACGGATGATTTTGGCTTTTAATGCAAGCATATTCCTGATAGCATCCATGGCTTTTTCAGCTTTTCCCTCCTGTAAAAACCCGATCAACGCATTGATGATCACCACGGAAACGATCACAGCGGTATCGACAAAGTGTTCAAGAAGTGCCGTGATTACTGCTGCTGATAGAAGAACATAGATAAGTATGTTATGAAAGTGAGAAAGAAAACGCATTAGAATATGAGGACGTACAGGTTTTGGTAGCTCGTTAGATCCAAACTCCAGTGCTCTTTGTTCGGCACTTTTCTGACTTAAGCCTTCTGTGCTAGTTTTGAGTAATGAAAGTGTTTCATCAGGGGATTTATGATGCCAGTCATCAATCGACTGAATGAAGTTTTTGTCTATCATGGGAGAATCCTCACTCTTTCTAATAAACTTCTAGGTATGTAACTATTATTCGGTTCTGAATCTACTGAGTATACAAAAATTATCTTTTTAAGACAAGTTATGATTGGTATACCTTAGCTGCTGAAAAGCCCTTGGTTGCAAGCTAACTAATTAAAATAATGTGATGATACCATCCCTGCTTAAGCTAAAACTATCAAAATCATGTGCGATAAAAAGTCTTCCTTTATAATAACGTACTATCTCTTTAATGACTGTTTCGATATTGATCTTTCCACTTTCATTATAACGGGGGTTGATATGTGTAGCGATCAGGTTTTTGACAAAGTGGTCTTGAGCACATTTACCTAGGTCTTTTGCTGTAGTATGCTGTACTTTGATCGGTAGGTTGTCATAGGTCTCCTGCAGGTAGGTACACTCATGGATCAAAAGGTCTAGCTCATCAAGATAACCGCCTAGAATCTCCGGTTTATCATTGTCTCCTGCAATGATCACTTTCCTACCTATTTGGGGTTCAAGCATAAAGGATTCCGGATGGAGTTTTTCTCCATTTACTATGATGGTTTTCCCTCTTTTCAGTTCTCCATACAGCGGTGAAGGCTCCACACCTATCGCTCTGAGTTTTTCTTCATCAAGACGGTTGCAGGTATCATTTTCCCTGATATAAAATGCATGGCTATCTACAGAGTGCACCAGTGGCAAGACCTTTAAGGTGAATTTATCAAAGGTATATTCATCTTGAGATGTATACTCAATGATAGTTAGATCATAGCCAAGTTTCTCGTAACTGATATCATTCATCACACACTCTATGAACTTTCTGATCCCTTTTGGACCATAAATGCTCAAAGGATTCAGTGCTTTGTCGAGCTTTTTTGAGGAGAGTAGTCCGGGTAGACCATAGTAATGATCTCCATGCATATGTGTAATGAAAATCGTACTAAGCTTACCTACAGATAGTCTGCTGTGTAGAAGTTGGTGCTGGGTTCCTTCTCCACAGTCAAAGAGGTACCATTGTGTGTCTTGATCAAACTCCAATCCTAATGCAGTGACATTCCTTTCTCTTGTCGGTTTTCCGGCACTTGTACCCAAAAATGTAAACTGCATCTTAATCCTTGGTCTTTAGTGCATGCCAAATAGAGTGAATATTACTTTGCTGTTCTTTGATCAACAATGTGATAGTAATATTCTCTAGCGTTTCAAGAACCAAAAAATAGACGGCCCAGTGAAATAACAACGGTTCTTTCAAGAGCAACAGTAATACTACACCAAGAGCCATCATCACTGCAGAGATCTTGGTGATCCAAGTATGATAAGAGGCAAGTTCTCCAAACTTCATGAAGGAGATAAGGGCAGGTATCGTATAGAGAACGGCTGCGGAGATAATGTAGTAAAGTTCATTTTGAATAAGATCAGGCCAGAGCCACCAAACTGCCCCGAGGGTAGAGATATAGGTTAAGATGTCGCCATAGGTATCCAAACGTGCACCGAGGGCACTGGTTTGATTGAGTATTCGTGCTATAAAACCGTCTAAAGCATCAGAGAGTAGCATAAAGCCCAAAATAATATAAAAGAGTATCGGCATTCCAAGCCAACCGCTAAGCAGCAAAAAAGGTGCTGCAATGATACGAAACAGGCTTAACAGGTTGGGTATATTCCACTGCATCATACTTATTTACTTTAGAAACTTACCAAATAGATAAAAAAGAAGAGAAAGCACAACACTAATGATTATCGTAGTAGTGATGGGAAAATAAAAAGTAAATCCCTCTTTTTTGATCATGATATCACCGGGCAGTCTGCCAAAATTAAATGGAAGTTTGTTGCTGACAGTGAGTAAAAAACCGATGATGATAACAATCAGACCAATGATCATTAATACTCTTCCGAACTCTGCCACATATGCTCCTTAAGTATATTATAACAAAGTGGGATCAATATCAGATAGAAATGTTAGACAGAAACTTAAATTAAAAAAGTAAATTATCGCTACGATATAATGTCATCTTTAAATTTCAATATACCATCTACCAAAACAGCATACCATAAAGAGATATGCTGATAGTATAGAGGAGAAAAGATGAAAAAACTAATGCTATGGATTGGAGGTGTTCTGTCACTCTTTGCCTCAGAGGGAGCAGAACTGTTTGATACACATTGTGCTTCGTGTCACAGTTACTATATACCGATGAGTAAGGTGATTGAAAATGCAGAACAGAACAATACTATACTGCACCTAAAAGCTCCTACACTGAATCAACTTTCATTTGGCGTAAGGTTGAATGTCGGTGATAGAAAAGCTGATGAAGAGTCTCAGCGAATGGAAGTGGAAGAGTTCATCGCAACCTATATCGCTTCACCAGAAAGAGAAAAAAGTGTAATTCCCCAAGAACTGACACATTTTTATCAGGACATGCCATCTATGCAAGATCTGCTTGATGAAGATCAGATAGAGGCACTTAGTACCTATATTTTTGATTATGGGGAAGACATGATACAAAAACACAGTGCAAAAATTCATACTTATGAAGAGGCAGTGAAACTAGCAAAAGAACAAAACAAGATCATCATGATAAGGGGTGTATTGCCTTTTTGTAAATGGTGTATCAAAATGGATAGAGAAGTAATGGTGGAACCAGAAGTACGTGACGCATTGGATAAGGGATTTGTTGTGGTAAAAACTAATGTAGTAACAGAAAAACTGCCATTAGGAATGAAGTCTCTGGGGACACCGTCATTCTATTTCATCAACAGTGATGGTGTAACGATCATTGATCAGCTGAACGGGTATGGTAATAAAAAGGAGTTCTTGGAGCTTCTTAAAGGTATACAGAGCAAAGCCAAATGATCATTTAGATACATCATGGTGTTAGCTCAGCGAATCACTAGAAGAGTTCTCTTTCTTCTCTTCTTCGCTCCTCTCCATTATATGTTTTATTATTGATCTGAGAGAGGTCTCTAAAGTCATTTTGGAGACTTATCCCTGACATATTTTCAAACTCTTCAAAGTCTGTAGATTGTACACAGAATGAAACCTCGGTAACATGTACCATATTCCATTTTTCATCAAAAATCTCTTTTTGAAAGACCACGTATGCAGCGGTGATTTCTTCATTATTGTTATGTTTGAACGTGTATCGCAAAAACTTTGGTGCAAGTTCCAATGCTTTGATCTGATCGATTTTATTCTGTTTTGCTTTAGCAATATTCTCTAGCTCTTCGGGAGGATACTCTCCTTCAAAATATTTACTGGTAGGCACTCGTTTAAACGTTCTACCCGGTGGATCAGGGATAAACTCTTTCTCTTCTATTTTTCCAAAGAGTTTTTTGATCAGTCCTATCATTCCTATTACCTTTGTTTTGATATTTAAAAATCTTCCATTTTGAATACTTCATAGGCCACCTCTTCATAAGGATGAGCCTTTTTGAGTGTTTGAATCGCAAGAGTGATCAGATCATCTTGGCATATCATCTCTACTTTATACTCTTCAACTCTCTCAACTTCTCCGATCGTTCCGATGTAAGGATCCGCATTGTTTATTGGCTTGAATTGTCCCATTCCTAAAGCTTCAAAACTGCAGTGTTCATAGTTCTCAAATTTTCCTACACCGATATTAAAGAGTGCATATTTTACTGCTTCTTTTTCTTTTACGGGTACATAAAAATTCAGTTTATACACGTACTCTTCCTCTATTTGTCACTAGTTTGACGCATCTGAAATACTTTAGCATAATGTTTGTAGAAAAAAAAGTTAATCAGTGCCCCCATAATAGCAACAAGTGTATCTTTTTGTGCATCCCATATATCACCCTGCGTACCCAAAAATGCCAGGCCAAGTTCAGGGTGAAAGGTCACTGCCGCGATCCATTCAATCATCTCATAAATTGTAGAGATAGTGATAACAGTGGTAAGTGTAAAGATAAGCGCTGTTTTGAGTGAACTGATGCCATACGTGATCATTTCAAAGAGTATCCTGAAAACAAGTAGACCAAACAAAAAATGTACGACTCTGTCGTAATGGTTGCGTTCAAATCCAAAGAAGTGTGTGATGGCATCAAAGTGCTCCATCTCCGCATAAGTATAGTGTGATCCCAGAGAATGCAAAGAAGCGAAGATAAGAAGCAATACAATACTGGTAAGCGAATAATGGTGTTTGATATCCATCAAGACAATAAAAGGGAAAAAGATAAAAACTAAAACATTTTCAAGCAACCAGTCTGCACGATACTTGGGATTGATGGCCATAACGATCCATACAACAACATAAATACTATAGACAATCTTATGAGATTTCGACACGCTTTAACTCCTTGTTGATATATTATACCACTTATCATTGATTTGTTATAATGAATATTATAAAGAAAGTGGGGAGATAATGCAAACACTTTTATTTAAAGGTATTATATTTTTATTAGGTACATTGATGAAGTGGGTAAGTGTAGACAAGCATACTGAAATGGCTACAAGTTATTTGGTAGGACCTTTTGTTACAAATTATGTATTGAAATGATCAGGAGAAACACATGCATAATCATATCAAGATAAAAACTGGCGATATCACAAAAGAACAAGTCTGTGCAATCGTCAATGCTGCAAACAGTTCACTATTAGGTGGAGGAGGTGTCGATGGTGCGATACACAGAGCAGGGGGACGTACGATATTTGAAGCATGTAAAGAGATCAGAGCAACTCAATATCCAGACGGTCTACCGACAGGTAAGGCTGTTGCTACTACGGCTGGAGTAATGGATGCATCTTATGTGATCCATACGGTTGGACCGATTTTCGGAAGCTGTGGAAGTGAGTGTAAAACGCTGTTGGCATCATGTTATAGCAATTCACTCAAAACCGCTTTAGAGCTAGGATGTAAGGATATCGCATTTCCAGCGATCTCAACAGGAATATACGGGTATCCTAAAGAAGCTGCTGCACGAATTGCTTATCAAAGTGTAAAAGAGTTTTTGGATGAAGGGCATGATATCACTGTTTATTTTGTCTTTCATAATGATCTGGATAAGAGTATATTTGAAGAGAGTATCCAGGGACTTTAGGAGCTGTAGCGTTTATCCCTGATACTCATTTGTTTGCTGTTCTCATCTACATAAATATCAAATAGATCTATCTGGTCGATCAGTTGACTCAGCTTTTTATACCCGTAATTTATCGGAGAGAAAGAGGAGTTGTTGTTGATATACTGTCCGATGTCAGCTAAGTTTGCCCATCCATCATCCTCCATTGTCTGTTCTACGGCATTTTGAAGCAGATTGACCAACCAGCTATCCTTACGCATCTCATCTCCGGTTTTACGTTTAGGTTGCTGTATCTTTTCTTCCAGTGTAGGGCTTTTACTAAATGCATCACTCATCAGGTTTTCTGTAAAGATGAACTGAGAACAAGCCGCCATAAACGGTTTAGGAGTTTTCTTCTCACCAAATCCGTAGACTTTGATCCCTTCTGCTTGTACACGCATCACCACAGGTGTAAAATCAGAGTCACTCGTCGCAAATGCAAATGCATCGATCTGTTTGGTGTGCAAGAGATCCATTGCATCAATGGTCATAAGGATATCTGTAGCATTTTTATTTTTAGAGTAGTCAAACTGCTGGATCGGTTTGATCGCAAGTTCCAGAAGTTTAGCTTCCCAGTTCTTTAGGTTGTCTTTTGTCCAGTTCCCGTAAGCTTGGCGGATATTTACCACTCCATATTTACTGAGTTCGTTGATGATACCATCCAATGCACGGTGTGAAATGTTATCGCTGTCAATAAATAGGGCGATATGTGAGTCTTTGTTTTTACTTGCCACGGTCAGTTACTCTCCATTTTGAAGTAGCCAATATAGTTCTTGATCATTTTTCCTGATTGTACCCAACTTTCAATACCCCCTTCAAGGTTTGAAACATTGTTAAATCCAAGGTCTTTTAGGGTTTTGGCTCCGAGTATTCCCCTGGCACCCTTAAGACAATAACAGACTATTTGGCGGTCACTCAGATCAACAAGTTTATCATCGATGGCAAATTCAAGTTTTCCACGTGGGATAGTAAATATGGTCTTGGCAGGGATAACTCCTGAGGCAAATTCATCTGCTTCACGCACATCGATGAGTACCATCTCTTCCAAGTCGATCTCATCTGCGGTGATTTGAGGGATCTCTTTTTTAGCTTTTTCCAGAAACTCTTTGAGATGCCCCTTTATCTGGCTCATATCACATCGCGCGTAATAGTGCTCCAGCTTGACGTTTTTATCCATGCTTCTTCTCCTTCCTTTGATAAGATAGTATAGCGACTATGGATCAATATGTAAAGAGAAAATAAGTCTTAAATGAGCGTTGATTACAGGAGAGTTATTGGATAACAGGGAGCTGCTTTGGCACCCTGTATTGTATTTATAGTGAAGGTTGATAATAAGTGAGCGTACTGCGACCAAACTTTTTACGTTTGGTTTGTGTGAGTGCACCGATCTGTTCTGGCATCTCAAGGTTACTCATATGTTCCACGATCACCATCTCACAGACATCAGGTTCGATCGTTTCTATTAAAGCTACTGTCTTATCATACACTTCATCCATTCCATCACGTGTAGAGAATGGCGGATCAAAATAGAAGTAGGTTTTAATACCGGATCGTTTGACCATATCGTAAATGATTTCAAATTTCTCAAAGCTGTCTCCAAAGAAGAGATGTGTATGTGCCGGATCGATATTTCTTGCATTATTCTCAAGTATACGAAAAGCAGTTTTGTTGTACTCACTAAAGTAAGCATCACTGGCTCCGCGGCTTAGAGCCTCAAGTCCTACAGAACCTGATCCACCGAATACCTCGACAAAGTTTTTATCGATGACATCAAACTGCAAGGTATTAAAGAGAGATTCTTTGAGAATACTTTTTGAGCTTCTTGTTGTGTCAATTGCAGGGATCTCCAGTTTTTTACCCTTGTGTTTCCCTGCATTGATCGTAGTTGTAAATACTTTTATACGTTCTTTTTTCATAACGGAATTTTAGCGTAACTCCGTTAAAACGTTACAATATTCTGTAAGGTATTGATCAATTTGCTTTCTTCACGTACATCGGTACGCTCTTTACCCGGTTCCAAAGATGTAATGATGGTACGTCCGGTGATGAGTTTAGTGGTATCTTTTTTACGGATACCCCAATAGGTATGCATCACTACAGGTTCTCCCTTGTATTGTCCCAAATAAAGTACGATATGACCCGGTACATAGAGCAAAGAACGGAAGGGTTCTGCCTCTTTGATGATCTTGCGTTTTTTGAAAGGCTTTTCGAGTCCTTGAATAGAGATTCTATGCCCGTCTTCTGCCTGTTTTCCCGAATTTCTGCGGAGGAAAATACCAAAGACACCTAAGAAATCACGTGTCGTTGCAGAACAGTCTCTACACTCGTAGCTTCCGCCCCATCCATAAGGTTCATTGTAAAACTCCTTAGCAAGTTTCGTAACATTTTCAGGGGTGAATGCCAGTGGTTTTTTGGCAATGAATTCCGGGTTCTCTGCTCTGAGATTTTCTATATGGGCATGGCCTTTATGATCACGCGAAGCGATCAGGTAGCTTGTTTGATCTTTTGAGATCGGGAAGAGAGCCCCCACTTTTATCAGAGAGTAAGGATTGTTATCTTTGAAGATACGTAGATTATCTTTGATAGTCATCGCATAGTTGTCGTTTTTAAATGCCCGTATAAAATCATTTCCAACCAGTGCAATATCTTCTACTTTGACCCATCCAAATGCATATGAACCACGAACGAATGCCCATCGCTTATCTCTGGAGAAATGTGAGACATAGAGAGGTACATTGATATGATAGGATGAGTTTTGGTTATAGTCAAAAGGGAAGCCTTCTCCGGTTTTGCTTGGATCACGGTAGAAAGCTGATGCTGTCGGTAGTGCTTTTACATTGGTATGCCTGATCGTAATCGCCTTATACCTTTTGGTATCAATTTCTCTCATATTAGCATTGTCGATCCATTTGTTATATACAGATGGTGGAATGGTTTTCCCATTTTCTTTATAGATGGGTTTTTTTGTGATAAAACGTACTTCCCATCCAAAATCCTCTTCGGGAATATCGATCTTGGTTAGCTCCCACGGCATGAAATATTTTTCATTGAAAAGTTTATCCAGCTCCTTTTGCTCATGTTTGCTGAATGGTTTGATTTGTTTTGCATAGTATCCGGGGTCTTGTGGGATACGTTTCATATCAGCTACGACATTTTTGGGCATATTGTCTATACGTGATTTTTCACGATGACCCTCTTTGAGCGTATACTCAGCATGAATGACAGTGATAACAAATAGGCTAAGCAGTATCAATTTTCTCATCATAGTACTTTTTGTTTTATTGTAATAGAGATTGATTAATAGACGGTATATGGGTGAAAAATAGTGTACAAAATTACTTGGTCTGTTACTTTATAGAGTCAATACCCAGACCACTATCCAGTGAAAGCATAAGGTTACTTTCATCAAATATCACACTGCCGCTTGTAGGGTTGTTTGCTAGGAGTGCTACACCATCAAGATCTATCATTGTGATAGTCTCTGACCTCGCAGAGGCAACATGCATTGCTCCGGCAATGGCGATAGGTCCTTCAAGCATACATCCAAGCATACACTTTACTCCATATCTTTCACAAAGATCAGCAAGTTCGAGGGCTTTGGATATCCCTCCGCACTTATCCAGTTTGATATTGATATAGTCCACGGCATCAAGTTCCAGCAGCCTTTTTGCATCATTTAGCGAGAAGACAGACTCATCGGCAAGAACAGGAGTTTTGACTGCATCTTTGATCTGTTTAAGCCCCTCTATATTATCTGCTTTGACCGGCTGTTCTATAAACTCTGCGATGATTCCATGTGATTCGACTTTCTGAAGCAGTGTGATCGCTTCATCGGCTTCCCATCCCTGGTTAGCATCAAGTCTTAATGTGATCTCTTTAGGTAAAGCATCATAGATAGCGATGATGCGTTCACTGTCTTTGATAGGGTCATCTCCAATCTTGATCTTAAGTGTATCATAGCCGATACTTACCGCATGTAATGCATCAGCGATCATCTTTTCAGTTTGGTCCATGCTGATAGTAATATCTGTTTTAAATGTAGTCTTTGTACCTCCAAGCAGTCTATATAACGGTATATTCTCTGCTTTCGCTTTCAGGTCAAAGAGTGCGATCTCCAGGGCAGATTTTGCAGTAGTATTATGTAAAAGTTTAGAGTGTATATTTTTTAATATAATATCAAGCTCAGATATCTCTTTCCCAATGATAAACGGTTTGAGATAGCTAATGGCAGCCTTCATCGTATCGATTGTCTCTCCAGTGATAACAGGTGTTGGTGCACCTTCGCCATAGCCTACGGTACCGTCATCACATGTTATGATGACGACAAGATCTTCAAGCGCATCAACACGGCGTAATGAAGTAATAAATGGAGTCTTAAGCGGAGCACGGAGAAGGGTGGTTTTGATATCAACGATTTTCATAAAAATGATAATACATTAGAGTGACTTAATTATAGTTACTTAATTATAGTAAAGCTATAATGATTATTATGCAAATTAAAAAACTCTCATACATTTCACTACTGGCTTCATCATTAGTTGTAGCAGAGTCTACCAACAGTTCATCCCTCCTTACTGACATACTTTTTTACAGAGAAGACAACCTGATCCTTCTGCCATTTGCATATAGTTCTGAATCTATGGGAACCGGTGGTGGAATGGCTGCGATCGTACAAGGTTTTCTACAACCTCAAACCACTCTGATACTTAGTGCATTCGGCGGCCTGAAAAAGGATGTAGTGATCAACGGTACAAAAGAGAGTGAATATACACGGGGTGGTTTTTACTATCTGGATAATGTAAGGATACCAGGTAGTGAACGGTTCTTTTTCAGTTCATACGGGTATCTCACTACAATAGCTGAGCAAAACTTTTATTTTGACAGTACGCATGAGTCCAGTGATAAGGATGTTTTGAACAGCCCAGCAACTAACAATATGCTTACGGGAACTTTTAGTTATGTGCTTCCCTGGGGTGAGGGGATAGATAATCCGGGTGGTCTATATGAGATCAAAGACGGATTTGTAGTAGGCCGTGAAGATGCAGGCGGTGGGATGCCTTTTGTGACAGGAAGAACAAGTGTAGGATTCACTGCTTTCTATCATCATCAAAAGATCGATAATTATATCGACGCACTTGGAGTAGGTATCGATGTACCCAAAGAGTGGAACAGTACAGGGCTAAGAGTATTTATGTCTCATGACAACACCGACTTTGATGATAACCCCTCAAGAGGCTACAGCTTTTTCCTTCAGTACTCAAAAGACTTCGGTAAGTATGAGAGTCTGCAAAGCTGGGACTTTTTAGAGTTTAAGGCCAGTAAATATTTTGAATTGGATACCTTCTCTTTTACACGCCAAAATGTACTGGCCTTGAACTTCTGGACAGCATACTCTTTTAGCTGGGAGAACAACAATGAGTACCTCCCGGGTATAGATGCACACAGACCGCCTATGTGGGAAGGGCCGAGACTTGGAGGCTTTGTCCGTATGAGAGGGTATGATGCTAACAGGTTTGCTGATAAAGCAGCGATCTATGCCACAGCAGAGTATCGCGCAGTACTTGACTATAATCCTATCAAGGACGGAACTTTTGGAGAGTGGGCTGCGGAGAACATACCGATAGACTGGTTTCAAGTAGTCGGGTTTGTAGAAGCAGGACGTGTACATGACCGCTACAACACTGAACTGCTGAGTGATATGAAATATGATGTTGGTATCTCACTGCGTGCCTTGGCTGCAGAGTTGCCTGTACGTATCGATGTAGCCTATGGGGATGAAGGCGTAGAGGCATGGGTGATGGTCAGACACCCGTTTGATTTTTAGATATTGCATCATATAAGCAGAAAGGAGCAACTAAGATGACTACATTCATTATGTTTGGCAAATATACGCCTGGGGCTATGGAGAAGATAAGCGCTAAGAGAACCGATATCGCCAACGATATTATCAGTGATTGCGGGGGTGAGCTTAAAGCCGCATATGCACTTCTTGGGGAGACAGATATCATCGCACTTGTTGAGTTTCCGAATATTGAGATGGCACTAAAGGCCTCTGTCGAGCTAAGTAGACAGCTTGGTATCACTTTCACGACTACACCAGCGGTGAGCATGGATGAATTTGACAAGTTGATCCCTGGAAAGTAAGTGCGAGTGAAGCCATGACTCATCTATAGGGGAGAGAGAAACAAGACTTAAAATTGACTGACATCTTAAAATAGAAGAGACTTTTGATATACTTTGGATACTTCAATAAGGGGAAGTATATGAAATTATTTAAAACAGCGTCTTTTTTCTTATTTGCTTTATCATCTTTATCGTGGAGTTCAGATCTTCAAAATGAGAATCTCATTCAAACTTTGCCTGAAGGATACAAGGTTGATTTTCAGAGACAACAGGGGAATATGATGATCACAGAGATGGTACCTCAAAGTGAGACAGTCGAGAGTTGGACAGAGATGGTAACCACGCAGGTTTTTCTAGGGATGAACGATGTTACTCCTAAAGAGTTTCAGGCACGTATAAATGAGCTTTGGAGTGCTTCATGTAAAGACAGTAAGGTGTTTTCGATAGCCAAGGGTGAAGAGAACGGCTACTCATTTTCATTTTGGATGCAGTCCTGTCCTTTGAACAAGGAAACAGGAAAGCCGGAAATCACCTTCTTTAAAGCCATGAAAGGCAATGACAGTTTCTATGTCGTGCAGAAAGCATTTAAGTCTGAGCCAACAAAAGAACAAATTGTACAGTGGTCAAACTATTTCAAAGAGATCACGGTTTGTGATACGCGGATTCCTGAACGTATGTGTCCAAAGGTGAATCAATGAATGAAAATAAAGAATTAAAAGGACTTGGCGGCTGGCTGATCCTGGTTGGACTGGGAGTGGTTTTTGCTCCTGTCAGATTGTTAATCATGTTGATACCGCTTTATGAGCCGATCTTTGAAGACGGTATGTGGGAGGCATTGACCACCATTGGTTCAGAAGCATACCACCCACTCTGGGGACCATTGCTCATTGGTGAAATGGCATTCAATTCCATTATGATTTTTGCTTCGATATATCTCATTTATCTGTTCTTTTCAAAGCACTATCTGTTCCCAAAAGTCTACATTGCCATATTGCTACTATCGCTAATTTTTATACCATTAGATTCATGGCTGGTTACCTTTATTCTTCCTGATGAGCCCATGTTCGATCCGGATACTACCAAGGAGTTCGCACGTACTCTTATTGCTTCTATTATCTGGATACCGTATATGCTGGTTTCAAAACGTGTTAAAGCCACATTTGTTGAGAAAATGCCCCAGCAACAGATACAGCCGACTTCCAAAAGTGTCAGTTGATTTGGAGGTTTTAAGTAATTTTGCTGGTTTCCAAATTGTCTTTGAGAATCTTTGCGGAAAATTTAATATAAAAGTTGACTATACACTCCCAAACCTAGTTTAGGAGCGAGAAAAGTGAGTGCCATGAAATATCGTATATATTTATTGATTTTCGCTTTTGTATTTGCCTTGACGATGTTGTGGGGTGTTGGGTGGTATCTTTCCAAACCGGCTAACGAGTTAATTACAATGCCAAAAGAATATGAGTCTGTTGTAATTAATGGTACTCATGGATCATTTCTAAAATCCGATAATAACCAAATTTGTGCGCTGCTTATACATGACAAGCTCACCATGAACGGTATTTATGGAATCACGCTAAATATCATCCGCCAATAATCTCCAACACCTTACCCACCATCAAACCGCCAAACGTGCCCAGGATATATCCCATCATCGCCATCAGGATACCGATAGGGATCAGGGCTTTGGAGTAGGCTGAGGCGAGTATGGGTGCTGAGGCTACTCCGCCGATGTTGGCAAGGGATGCTACGCCGATGCTGAAAAGGTCAAGTCTGAAAAGTTTGGCAAAGAGTACCATGACAAGAGCATGGACTGCTATGATGATAAAGCCTGCCATGATATAGAGCGGAGCTTCGGTAAGTTCGGCAAAGTCTGCACGGCTTGCGATCAGTGCTACAAGTAAATAGAGCATCATATTGCCAAGTTTCATCGAACCTGACATTTTTGCTAGCGGTGTCATCGCCAGTCCAATTCCAGCCATTGTTGCAATGATCACAACCCAGGTCGTATCGGTCAGAAAATCCGTTGCCGGAAGGAGGGCAGCCAACCACTGTGACGTCACAGAGATAAGCCCTGCAGCACTGAGTAGGGTAAAGAGTGAGAGGGGAGAACTTTTTTGTTCTTGTTGATTGAGTGAGAGTTTCTCTCCTACTTTATCGATCACCGACGTATCAGACTTGCTCCAGTGGTTAAACCTGTTTGCAAAGGGTACGAGGGCAAGCAGTATCATCACCCATATCGCATAGTCTATTGAGTCGATCAGCAGGGCATATCCCATTTTGCTGTCAGGGATATCCAGTGCCCCCTGGATCGCCACCATATTGCCCGTGCCACCCATCCATGATCCGCTAAGCGCTGCAAATGCTCTCCATGAATCAGGTTCGAAGTAGGTATGCAAAAGTGCGAACATCGCGATGAATCCTATAGAGATGCTGATAGATGCAAGAAGAAAGGTGAGTATCATCTTTTTGCCAAGTCTGGCGATATGACGTATATCTGCAGAAAGAAGCAGCAGAAAGATCATGGCAGGAAGCAGATTGGCTTTGAGTGTTTTATAGGTAGCGGTGATCTCAGGGGTTCTTTGCCAGACTCCTAGTGTAGAGAGTAGCATCACCGTAAAGTAGAGGATCACGATAGAGGGAAGATACTCAAAAAGCTTCGCTTGTGTCTTTTTCTCTATCAAAACGATAGATGATGCGACCATTACCAGCAGTACGATATACTCCCAACCATTCTCTATCACTGTATCCCTTTATACGATTTAGAGCTATTATAGCGTGTGTCGTGTTATTTAAAAAAGATTAACCTAACTTTTTTATAATTTTTTAAATACCAGTAAGGAGTATCAGATGTTCAAAAATAAAATTACGTTCTTGCTTGTACCGATCTTAAGTGCAATTACCTTGCAAGCAAATGACCCCGTTCTTGATGATCCGTTCGGTGATGATCTCTTTAAAGAGATGTACGAAATGCAAAAAGAGATGGATAAAGTGTTTGAGCGTATGAACCAACGGATGCAGATGCGTTCACAACAGCTTAGCCAGCCAAATATGCAATATCATATGCCATCACTGACACCTACGAACGAGAGTATATTCATAGATAGCGGAACTCAATATCTATATAACACCGGCATAGAAGCCAACAAAGATAATGAGATAAATCTTTCTGTCCGGGATAGAGTACTCACCTTTAGGGCTAAAGTAACACATACTTCTAACACACAACAACAGGGAATACAGTCACGGCAAAGTTTTACCTCAGTGATGCAGCGTTCACAGAGACTTCCTGATGATGCTGATGAACAAAGTATTAAAATGGAAGAAGACAACGGTATGATCGTAGTAACGGTCCAGAAGCAAAAAAACTCTCATATACAAATACCTACACCTAAACCTATGGAAGAAAAGAGGGCAACTGACCCGAATAAACCTACTTTGATGCCTTCACATAAGCCAGAGGACAACAATAAAACCTATCATAAAGTACCCCATTCAGTGACTGAGGCCTAAGTGGAATACAGGTTTTTATCCTATAAGAGCCCGATACCAAGGGCTCTTATCTCCAAAGTCTTATGAAAATGATATGTTTTATATTTTTTAGTATTAGGCTCTAGAAGTATGATGTTTTTTTCTAGCTTTTTTAGATTCGACTGTGTTTGATTATAGATCAGTAGTCTCATAGATTTCTCAAACATCTCTAAAACATTATTGGTTTTGAAAAAGTTATCGGGAAGATCATGGTCAAATGAGTTTTTCCCTAGCACGTCAACTGCCAGGATCGTTTCATATGTCGCTTCATTGAGACCAAGGTTCTCGCATAAAAATCCATCTGCATAGGCAGTATCACTAATGATATGTTCATCAAAGATGCCGGGTATCGCCATCGTACAGAGTAGAGCATCTTTGATCAATACGTTATCACTCCTGTTAAAGACTCTTTTTTCACCTGTATGAAGATTGGTAGCTATTAGTTTGAGCGGTATAGTTGTATCACACATCTTTTTATCACCAAATATATTTGCAAAGATGCGTTCAATCTTATCATTGGAGACTACTGCATTTCCACTCCATGAGAACTTGACCCAGTTGAGAAGACCGGAAAAGTTACTTATATGTTCATAGATAGCAGCTTCACTAAGGCCTATAGCTGCACATGCACCGATAATCCCACCCATACTGGTACCTATGATCTCTTGTGGTTTGATCCCTTTTATCTCAAGATCATGAAGTACGCCAAGATGTGCGATACCCAATGCACCACCCCCTGCTAGCACTAAAGAAAAAGGAGTATTTTGAAGGTTATTTTTCATAGCTTTATACTTGATTCTCCCAGCTTTCTATCTCTCGTATCTGTTGTCCGAGTGCTTTGATCTGTACTGCCAGATTTCCCCTTTTTGCTAAGACTAAGCCTTTTTCAAAGTCATTTTCTGCAAATTCAAGATCTTTCTGATAGCTTTTATACTCTTTTAGAAGCTCGGCCTTCTGTGCAATAAATGTATCTTTGTGTGCATAAAGTTCTTGCTGCTCTTTAGTAAGAGGTGTGTGCAAAATTGATCCTTCTTATTTTCTTCGACGGTTATAACTGCCACGTTTTGGTGCACCAAAACCGCCTCTGCTACCTTTGCTGTGACACTCGTCACAGATGGAAAAACGGTAAGAGAAATCCAGTACTTTCCCACATTTTCTACAAGTTTTGGTGAAGCTTCCTTTTTGCAGTGATTTTTCTATAAACTGGTTGAGTCTTACTCTTGCATCGACCGCTTTTTGTGTATCTTCAAAGAGATCAGGGAATTTGAAACTAAGCCATAAATAGAGAGATATCTCACGAACACGATCTTCAGCATTAAGCAGCATGTCATTGGTCTGTGCAAAGGCCGGAAGGTCTCTTGGCGGAATGTATAGCACTTTTTTACCTGCTTCGATCTGTCTGATATAACGGTGAAAGACCGACTCTATATACGGGGAGGATATACTTGCCGGTGCACATGAAAGATAGTAGCGTGTTTTAAGATCCAGCTCATATTCGCTTACGATGGTTGCGATTTCAAGCATTGAATCGATATTGGCTGCGACAAACGGTCCTTCAAACTCCATATTGTCTGCAAAGAAGCCCAGGATTTCAAGGATATTGTCAGTCTCCAATATTTCTCCGATCAGCATGACATGCTCCAAGCTGGCCATCACTGTAAATGGAAGTTTCAGGTCTGGCAGGGGAGAGTGAAATGCTTCATCTATCGTATAAAGTATCGTCTCATCCAGTGCTCCAACATATCCTTTTTCTTCGATACCGTAACGACCTGCACGGCCGGCGATCTGTTTGACCTCTGTTGGCATCAGTTCACGTCTTCTTAGCCCGTCAAATTTATTGTCTTTAGCAAAGAGTATCGTTTTAATAGGAAGGTTAAGTCCCATAGCAATCGCATCGGTTGCAACCAGGATATCACTCTCGCCTTCTCTAAAACGCCTTGCTTCTTCACGTCTGACTTCCGGTGAAAGGTTTCCGTATACTACAGAGACGCGGTAGCGTTCACTGAGCCTCTGTTTGAGAGCCAGTACCTCTTTCCGGGAGAAAGCAACGATCGCTGTTTTAGGTTCTATTTGCTTGATAGAAGTAGGGTCGGTCATCACTACGAGTTCATTTTTGCGTTCAAAGTGTTTGACTTCAAGTTCTTCTTCAAGGTATTCGCATATTTCTGTCACTGCTTCAAGTGCATCAGAAGAACCTGTCAGGATAACAGTTTTGGCCGGAGCACCGATGAGTGCGTTTGCCCATGCCCATCCTCGGTCTCTATCCGCGATCATCTGTATTTCATCGATCACACAGACATCCACATCTACGCTACTGTTCATCATCTCTATAGTAGAGGAGATATGAGTGGATGCTTCATCGATGATCTCTTCTTCTCCTGTGATAAGCGAAGTGTGTACACCCTCTGCTTTAAGGTTTTCATATCCTTCCAGAGCAAGTAGACGCAGTGGGGCCAAGTAGTATCCTGTTGTTGCATCTTTGAGTGCTTGGAGTGCGCTATAGGTTTTTCCTGAATTTGTAGGACCTACATGGAAAATAATCTTCCGTTTAAGTTCACGTGCAAGAGGGAAGAGCCTTTTGAAATCACGGATTGTTTTTGCCAACAGCTCTTCACGTTTCTGTTTCGCGAGCAGCGGTTTGAGGTATTCTCCGAAATGAAAGAGTATACGGCGTTTGGACTTCTCTTTGACCCTCAATGTACGTGATGAGAGAACCTGTGCTTCTAGATATCGAACGATAAATCCTTCTATCACTTCTTCATCTACTTTGAGCGTACCGCACATTTGACGCATCTCTTCGTAAACCTCTTCGACCGCAAGTTTAAAGTGTGCAAGCAGCCTGTCGTTGACATCGTTGAGTTCATCTTTGACAGGGAGCTCTTCACCGCGCCAGATAAAGCTGTAAAGAAGAGTTTTCTCATAAGATACAGAGGTCATATAGAAGAGGGTTCTGCCAAAAAGTACATAGTTCTTTTCTTTTTCTATAATGATATGATCAATACTTTCAAAAACATCATATTTTTTACTAATATTACTTAATATTTTTTCAATAGTTTCGAACTCTATAGGTGCATGATACAGGCTGTCTTCGGGAGCCATGCGCTTTAACGCTTTGCTCATCTCTTCTTCCGTGAGGTAAGGATGGTGGTACTCTTTGAGGTGTGCAAGAAATATATCCAGCGATGTTTTTTTCTCCTGATAGACCTTCTCTTTTATCTCACTGAGCAATGCAGTGATCTCTTCATCACTCTTTTCCCATAGCTCTTCTAAATGGATAGGATCTGAAGTACACAACAGTTTTTTGGTAAAGTCATGCTCTTTTAAACAAAAGGTAAAACTCTCATAGAATGTCATTTCATTGAGACTGTTAAACTGTACATCAAGTGATTTCTCCAAAGTATGCAAACGCCCTTTAAGTCGTAGATAACCAAGTTTTGCAATGACCTTGTCTTTAGTGATCTTGGAAGAACGTACATCAATAAATGATTCCAGGATCCTGTTCTCTTCATCTTTTGTATATTCTACACCTTCAAGCAGTTGAAGTATCCTTTCCACTTTATCTATATAGGTAGGTACGTTTTCACCTTTTGGTACTGCTCTATAGGGTTGGGTAAGATAAGAGACGATCTGTTCTCTGGTCTTGTATCCCTCTTCACTCCAGACTCGTCTGAGTGCCCTGATCATCTCATCCCGTTCCAGTCTTGCCATTGGTATCTCTAGAAACATGACCAGTTCGATAAGCTTGTCATCATCCATCATAGTGATACCTTCGTCAAAAGGGAGTCCCTGAAAATAGTTTCTGATTTTATTGTTGAGTTTTATAAAGTGTTTCTTCTTTTTTTTGGCCATAGGAAAGTCTTAGTAAATAGTTTTAGTTAAGTATAACATAGATGCGTTAGTCTAACGTTACGATATCTACCAATTCTACACCTTCACACTCTTTTTTGATACGTTTATGTTTACGTGCATCTTCCTCAGCCAATACAAGGATATCTGCAAAATCATTTTTATCAACGATGAACTCATAGACCTCTTTTTCTGTTTTGATAAAAAGTGAGGCTTCAGTATTTGTGGTGAGAGTAAGATTTCTAAGACCTTTGGCAAACTCACTTTTGATTACTTTAGTTACTTTTTCATTGGATAAGATCTCCGAGAGAGTAATCTCATGGTTGACATCGTTGTTGCACATAATGGTATAGCTGACTTTCATAGTTCCTTCCACCTTAGACTCCTTGATATGTTTTGTGGATATACGATAATATAGTATATTTTACGGTCAGTTATAAAATATGTCAAATAGTCATATTATTAATGTTTATATGCTTTTTTATGATTCTCTACAAGTCTACCGATCCCCACGGGGTAGGGAAACGCTAGGGCAGTTGAAAACTTATGATATAATCGCGTTACTATATGGGCAATGCCCGACAAAAGGCGACACTGAATGTCATTTTCTTCATTGGGACTTTCCCAACCACTACTTAAAGCCATCAAAGAGACTGGATACACAAAACCTACTCCGATACAGGCGAAAGCGATTCCACTCATCATCCAAAAGAAGGATGTTTTGGCTGCTGCCCAGACAGGTACTGGCAAGACGGCAGGTTTTACTTTGCCACTTCTAGAAAGGCTCAGTCAAACTAAACCTAATATGAATAAATATCAAATACGGGCTTTAGTCTTGACTCCTACTCGTGAGCTAGCTGCACAAGTAAATGAGTCTGTTAAAACCTACGGGAAGCATCTTCCTTACCGTACAGCTGTTATCTATGGCGGAGTAGGGATAAATCCACAACTTGCTACGATAAGAAAAGGGGTGGATATCGTCATTGCCACACCGGGAAGGTTACTGGATATTGCCGGGCAAAAAGGGATAGACTTTTCCAAGCTTGAGTGTCTGATACTTGATGAGGCGGATCGGATGCTTGACATGGGTTTTATCCACGATATCAAACGTTTAATAAAGCTGATGCCGACAGACAGACAGACGCTTCTTTTTTCTGCAACTTTTTCTAATGAGATTAAAAAACTTGCTGCTACACTGCTTAAAGACCCTGTTCATGTAGAAGTGGCACGCGAGAACAGTACTGGTGAGAAGATATCACAAGTAGTACACTATGTGGATAAACACCGTAAAAGAGAACTGCTTTCTCAGCTAATCAAGACAAAGAAGTGGGAGCAGGTACTGGTATTTACACGAACAAAACATGGAGCAAACAGACTTACAAAGCAGCTTGAAGAGTCCGGTATCAAAGCTGCTGCTATCCACGGTAATAAGAGTCAGGGTGCTAGAACCAAAGCACTTGAAAGCTTCAAAGCTAAAGAGATACAGGTGCTTGTAGCTACGGATATCGCAGCACGCGGGCTTGATATAGATCAACTGCCTCATGTCGTCAACTATGAACTGCCGAATGTACCGGAGGACTATGTACACCGTATAGGTAGGACAGGGCGTGCAGGGAATGCAGGGGAAGCAATTTCTCTTGTCTGCATCGATGAGTTTGATCTTTTGGCAAATATAGAAAAGCTTATAAAGACAGAAATCAAAAAAGTAGATATACCGGCTTTCACTCCGGATCCTAATATCAAAGCTGAACCGATACAAAAAAGCAAATCACAAAAATCAAAATCTTCTTATAATAACAGTAGATCACGTTCCAACAGATCCGATAATAAAGAGAAGAGTGAAAGAAAAGATGGGCGTAGAAGTAACAACCGCAATAGAAATCGCAAGAGTAACAGAGGAGATAAATCATGAAAAAAACATTTAAATTACAAGATGAGAAACGACATCCGGACCGTATCGTAGAAGCGATCAAACATGAGATAAGAAAATATATCAAAAGAGAACGTGGGAAAAAACTTCCGGATGCAGAGAAAATGTTCTGGAACTTTGACTGCAAGTTCGGTGATAGTGCCCAGAATGCAGAAATAGTTACGTTTAACAGTATCATAGAAGGATTAGATAAAGTTGTAGAAGCAGGTTGGACGGAGTGTTATATAGAGATCATTAGCAGGGCTGAAGTAAAACCTCCAAGAGACACTGCCACGACTACAAATGAAAATGCAGATACGCTATAATACTTCAAAAAATTAAGAGGATATAGATAATGAAAAAACTTATGTTAACTATTTTAGCACTTTTTATAGTTGGCGCATTGAGCGGTTGTTCAAAAACATGGTCAGGTATTAAAAGTGACAGTAAATCAGCATGGAAATCTACTAAACAGACAGTACATGAAGCCACTGCAGACTAGGGTGGTGTAGGTGCAGGATAGATATGTCGCTGATGTAGGGGACTTTGGAAAGTTCCAACTTTTTAGATATCTCTTCAACCATCAAGAGAGTCCGCTTGACGGTAAAGCATTGGCTCAGATATGGTTCATGCATAAGGGTGAAGATGAAACTAACAATGACGGCAGACATATCGACTACTTCGAACGTATGATGGGAACTGATGAGTATTTGGAGTACTCATTGATGGATATTTTGATGCGTGACAAACGTGAAGTGACAGAACTTGAAGAGATGAAGCTCCTTAAAAATGCGATCTTCTACTATAATGAAGTCCCTAAAGCATTAGAGGATCGGTATCTATGGCTTAATAATGCCCTGACCTTTGCTTCAAAATCACAGATCGTAGCGGTAGCTCCAGATAACGGTATGGCTCTTAAGTGTAATAGGGCAGACAAGTGTTTCGAGTATCTCACATTAAATGATCACTACCAACAAAAAGTCTATCCGCATAAATATATTTTTGCGGATGAAGTAAGCTACTTTTATAGACTGCCGTATCTTGAGATATGCATCGTTTATCAGCATTTGAGCCGTTGTTTTTCTCATGATGAACAGATAGAAAGTTTACTTGTTTCACTTAAAGATGAGTATCGACATGTGATAGCGATAAAACACAAGCCGTATTCTCCGAGAGTCTTTTTCTTTTTATGTAAATCAGATATCATCCTTGATGCCCTGAAGTTGAGACTCAAAGAGTTTGAAAATAGTTTCAATGAATTTTGGCAGTTGTTTGAATAATGGGCAGAAAATGATATCGTTGGTTAACCTTTTTTATCTATGATATAGATAAGGCTAATGCAATATAAAGGAATTAATCATGAATAAACAAAACTTTATCACGATAACACTTATCATTACTGGATTGGCACTGAATCCTCTCATGGGTGAAACAGTAGAAAACAGGATAGGTTATAGTAAAGTTAACCATTCTTCTATCATATCAAGCATTGCAAAGATCTTACTCAACCGTGGATTGGAAGAAGATGCTGCTAAGTTAATAGCATCAGAACTTATAGATGAAGAAGATGGGGTTTTGTTATCAATGATGATAAACAGTCTTGAAAACCATGACATCGTTACTAAAGATGAAGTATTGTCATATTTGAGTCAGGCAGCACTGCACAAACAAAAATTGGATTTTAAAAGTTATGACCAACTTATAGGTATGGTTGAAAAGATCAAACAAAAACCGATAGATGATATTACTCGTCATAAATTAAGAGAATTGGCAAAAGTCAACCAACAGTTATTTGTGTAGCAATACACAAATAATTATCAGTATCGGGTTAAAAATATATATTGGTTAACATAATATAAAATATATTAAAAAAATAAATATACAATCTTCAAGTAATATGATAGACTAAATATTCATCTATTTGGAGAAAAAAATCCATAAGTAATGCAAACAATAAAACTCACTATATTAAATCATTGCAGATTGGTATCTCCATCTTTTCAAACTAAGTACATTTCTTGATATGTCCTAAATAAAGAGTTTTATTTTTTATTATCCAAGGTTTAAAACAAAATATTAATGGTTTAAAAGAGATAATAAAAATTTTCTCATAATAATGTTATTAAAGATAACGATCTATGATCTATATATTTAATTATATTATTAAATATTAATTTTGAATAGCAAAATACGTATTTAAGCAAATCACAAGATAAGTATCTAATATTTAGAAATATTATTATTTATTCTCTCTCTTGAATACGTTTTATTACCTATTGTGCAATATGCGTCATCACTCAAGCCAATAGCATAATCTCAATTGTCTGTACGTGCACACTCTACCCAATTAAAAATATTTATATCCCAAACAATATGCCTATTTCAGGTCTTTGCAGAGGATTTAATTAACAAATGTTCATTTTATATTTGATGAATAATAATAAATATGAACGTTTGTTCATAAATAATAATTTGATTGATTTCTTAAATGAACAATTGTTCATAATATTGAAATATAATACTCTTGACAAATGAACAATTGTTCACTATAATGGCATGCAAAGGAGCCTCAATGTCCGAACAGAACGTTAATACAGCCCTATCCAGGGGTAATAATACAAAGAATAAAATACTCAAAACATCACTAAAACTCTTCTCCTCTAAGGGATATAAAGCAACAACTGTAAGAGATATAGCCGGAGCTATGGGATTGAAGCAGAGTGCACTCTATAATCACTTTAAAAACAAGGATGAGATACTGGAAACACTGGTTTCCGAGCTAACTTCTTCAGCCATTGTCCAGATATTTGCCGATAAAGAGGCTCAGGAGCTTCATAAACAGGGAAAATCGCTTTTAATGAGTATTGCCACTACTTTTAAGCTTATAGGCTTTGACGGGCAAAATGAAGCTCTTTTCAAACTTTTGATGCAGGAGATATACCGTAATGAACGTATCAGAGAGATCTACAATGAACATTTTTACCAGGAAAACGTAAAAAAGCTCTCAGGAATCTTCTTTTCTATGATGCAAGATGAGATGATAAAGTCTGGTGATCCTCTTTTACTGGCTAATGAGTTCTTTTCACCCCTGTTTTTCTATCAAATGCAGGTTTCTTTGCTAAAATTAGACAAAAAATCGACCTCTTCGGTAGTGTCAATGTTCGAAAAACATGTAGATCTCTTCTGGGACAACATAAAACTCGAGAAACAAAATACGCTATTTTAGGCACATACTAATTAATATTAAGGAATATGTATGAAAAATAAAGATCTTTTTGCTGATAAATCAAAAAATTGGGATATGAACAGTAACCGTGTCAAGAACGCAAAAGCGATCAGTGATCTGATAGTAAAAAATATTAATCTTGAAAAATCAATGAATGTTATGGATTTGGGTGCAGGAACCGGCCTTTTAAGCTATTTTATCGCTCCTTTTGTCGATAAAATTGTTGCAGTTGACAGTTCGCCTTCCATGCTAAAGGAATTTGAGAGTAAATGTGATGAATTTGCCTGTAGAACAGAGGTAAAACATATTGATATTGTTCAGTATGATGCTCCTGAACGTTATGATGGTGTGATCTCATCAATGACGATACATCATATAGAAGATACCCCTGCACTTCTTAATAAGCTTTATAATATGGTAGATGATGGAGGATTTATCGCTTTGGCGGATCTTGATAGTGAAGACGGAAGTTTTCATAGCGATAATACAGGGGTATTCCATTATGGATTTGATAGACATAAACTTGCGCAGTACGCTGCTGAAGCAGGATTTAGTGACGTGACATTTTCTACAGCCAGTACTATCAAAAAACCGCATAGGGATTTTACGGTTTTTTTGATGACTGCAATAAAATAATATTTAAAAATATAAAAATAAGGGGTTTCCCTTATTTGTCTGACTTCTTAATGATCTCAGCTACAACCACACCTCTTAGATCACCCTCTTTAAAGCCCATTGCTTCATCTTTAGGATAGCTGGTAATGATCATCTCTTGAATTTCGGTACTCACATTTTGACCATGGCATTTGAGGCAAACACCATCAGTAAGAAGTGGTTTATAAACTCTTGTCGTATTACCCTCTTCTACGATTTTGATATCTTGCGGAGTAAATCTCTTCTCTTCAATTGCTTTGAGATAGCTCTCCATCACTGCTATATCCGTTGCATCTGGCATATTCATCTCATTACGTGTTTTGAGTGCAGTTCTTCTTACTTTTGCATTAGCAGGAAGCTCTTTGTTTACCTCTTCAGTGATCTCCATAGCTTTTGCTGTACAAAAACCAAAAGCAGCAACACCCGTAGGATCTACTTGCATGTGTTTTTGAAGCTCACTCTTAAGCGTACCGCCTAGCTTCTTTATATAGCCGATTCCTTCCATTTTGACATTCATCTGCTCGCTAGATGCATTTTGATCCACTGCATATAATGATGTAGTAAGCAATGTTGAAAGTAGTAAAGTAGGAAATTTCATAGTAGAGTCCTTCAAATTATAAAAAAACTTTATTGGAATTATAAGTATAGTTTCTTAAAATAAAATATATCACTCTGTTTTTGAAGTGATTTTGGTAGCCGTAAGAAAGATATACTCTTTACCTGTTAATGTTACACGAAATTTATGCTGTTGTAGATATTTTTTTGCAAAAATGACATCATTAAAAAGTAATGAAAGTTCACTCATCGCGTAATTTGGAGCTTTTGCACCATAAAGCATCTCTCCTCCAATCCATCGGCAGTTTGGAAAACCTAGGATCAAAGCACCCTGCTCTTTATCTATGTAGTTTTGTACAAGATTCATCAAAAAAGGCTTGAAGTTTATGGAAGGGCTTTGCAATGTACCAATAGAGACAATCAGGTCAAATCTTCCAAGATTCAAGGAATCCAGTGCATTGATATCTTCAGCATATAGTTCTACATTCTTTTCAGGAAGTAACATTTTTGCATAAGTGATGGCACTTTGTGAATGGTCAATGCCCACTAGCTTTATCTTTTGATAAGTAATGTTATCCAGATGAGATTTGAGGGCTATAAACTCATCTCCCCTGTTGATACCTAGATTCAAAACACGCTTTTTTTGTACCAGTTTGACATTATCCAACGCCTGGAGATAATAGTAGAGGAATGCAGGCTCTTCCATTTTATTAATATTGAAAAATATAGAATCAATGCCGTACTTCTCTTTTTTATCCTCTGGTAGTATATTATGAAATGTGAATGTCTGAAGTTTTTCAAAGTGTAGTGTAATAAATGGATAGGTACTGCCATGCGGTGTCAGCATCTTGCACTGTAGCAGTTGTGCAAGGTCCGTCCAACTTTTATACCCATGATAGAGAAATACATTTTCTTCTATGATCACCTCTTCCCCGGCGTATTTACCGCCTTCATCGGGATCAAGTACATCAAATGAGATCACATCCCCTGGTTGTAAAGATGTGATCTCTTGGCTCAACTCTGCAATAATCTCTTGCATCGTTTGGTTAGTAAATTTCAAGTTTATGCCTTATTGGATAGATGAACTAAAATGAATATCTTTTTTAAAAGATTATCTACCGCATTTACCCTGAAGTGGTTTGTTCTTCATTCTATTTTGTTGTTGGTGAGCCTGAAACTCTTCTGTAGTGATCTTCCCGTCACTATTGGTATCAATATCTGCAAAAGAGGGTGCATTTCCTGCATTTTTGAGCATCCTTCCCTCTTCGG